>CAKKSJ010000083.1 GCA_919902965.1 Burkholderiales bacterium | reverse complement strand
CGAAGGGTTTGAGCACATAGTCGTCGGCACCGCCGTCCAGCCCTTTGACGCGGTCTTCGACGCGATCGCGCGCGGTCAGAATCAACACGGGCACCTTGTTGCCGCCGCGGCGCAGCCGTTCGAGCAACTCCAGGCCCGAGAGCCGCGGCAGACCGAGATCGAGAACCACAGCCGCATACTCCCCGGTCTTGAGCGCAAGTTCGCCTGCGATGCCGTCCCTGACCCAATCCACGATGTAGCCCGACTGGCCGAGGCCCGCCTGCACGCCGTCTCCGAGCAGCTTGTCGTCCTCGACCAGAAGGATCCGCATTGCGCGCCCCGTTCCCCCGTCAACCGCGCTCGTCGCGCGCCTGTTGCTGGGATACGGCCGCAGCCACGGGTATGCCCATGCCCGCCGGCAACAGCCCGGCGCTGTCGGCCCAGAAGCCCGCAGTTGCGAGCAGCATGGCTGCCGCGACTATCCAGTGCTTTCTGCGGATGCCGTCGTCGGCGCGACCTTTCTTGTAGCCGTTCAGCATCGCCGTAAGCAGATTTTCCCTGTGTATCAGGCTGCTCAGCATAACCGCGCCTATGTGGATAAAGATCAAGCCTAGCATCGCACTGGCCACGCCGTCGTGCAACTCCGCGAGCCATTCGCCGCCGATCTCCTCGTAAGCGCCGTAGCCGGTGGCGCCCGCAAGCAGCGCCAGCGCGAGGATCGCATAGATCGCCAGGCTGCCCGCCGGATTGTGCCCGACATGGTGTTGCGGAGAACGCGTGAACAGCGACACCAGGTATTCAAGCACGCGGCGCGGCGCGATCGGGAAGGAACTGAAGCGCGCATAGCGCGTGCCGACGATGCCCCAGAGGAAACGGAACGCGACCAGACCCAGCACCGTATAGCCCAGAACGACGTGGATGTCGCGATAGCGCTCGGACTCGGCGGTGAGAAAGGCACCGAGGAAAGAGCCCGCCATCAGCCAGTGAAATACCCGCGTCGGCAGGTCCCAGACCAGGATTCTTTGCTTGTTCATGCGGCTCTCCATTTATCGCGGTATGCGCACAGCGTCTTCATCGAAGTCGCCGCCTTCGGCGCCGCCATGGCAGGCGCTGCAGTTGGCCGCGGTCTTGACCTGCGGATTTTTCCAGGCAGCCCGCGGGACTTCGCCGTGCTTGCGCACAAACCAAGGCGTTTCCGTGATGCGCAGCGAAGCCGGCGCACCGGCGGCGCGCTTGCCGCTGCCCGCGTTGCGCTCGAGGAACGCCGCGACCTCCGCCGTGGCGGCCGCGTCCAGGCTGGCGTCGGTGCCGAAGTGCTTGCCCAGGCCGGCCATGATCTGGCGCCACGCGGGTGCCGGCAGCAGGTTCGGCGGATAGGCGATATGACAGCTGCCGCATTCCGCCTTCCATTTTTCGTTGGTGGCGGAAATCCGCTTGGAGTCGGCCATTGCTTCACTCGTCACCAGGCCGAAGGCAAACAGCAGCGAAGCGGACCAGACCAGGGTGTCGAAAAGCATACGTTTGCGTGCATTGTTCATTTCGCTCTCCTATTTCGCGAGCGACATGAGGTAGGCGAGCACATCGCCTTTTTCCTGCGCGGAGCAGACGCGACCGAGCACATCGTTGCAGTTGCGCTTGAACCATTTCTCGGCTTTTGCGGCGTCGGTGAATCGCTGCGGGTTTGCCGCCGGCGCTATCGGCGCGATGTCTTTGCCGGTTTTTGCATGTTTGCCGTGATTGGCCGGCGCGGCCGTATGGCAGGACGCGCAGCTCCAGTCCTTGCCATGCGTGGCGCTGAAGAATTTCTGTCCGCGATCGGCCGAGAAGCCGCCGAATCCGGGAGTCGCCGCGCGCGCCGCGGTTTCAAGATTGTTTTGAATTTCCGCTGGCGTCGCGGCAGCTGCCTGCAGGCCTGGCAAGGCCATTGCAGCCGTGAGCAGGAACCCGGCCACCGGTTTGAATCTTTGCATGCTACCCCCCATCTGTGATGAACGATGGGGGCACTCTAATGGCCAAAGCTTAAGGAATCATTATCGGCGCGATGAACGCAGGCCCAGACAGGAGATGCAGCAGGCGATGTACTCGGGATCGGCGGTGAAAACCGGTCCGCCACAGTGAGGCGCAAGAAAAAACACGAGGGACGCAGGTCCCTCGTGCTGTTACCGTCCTGCAGAACTTATTTCAAAGCCGGGGGAGAAACCCTCTCGCGAGGGCGCCGTCCTTTGTCCGGCAAGGATTCAGCTCAGGGCACCAGGATAAAGTCCTGCGTTGCATCCGCAGCGGAAATATCCGTGCTCACCGACTGCGTCACGTATCCGGTCGCGGACCCTTCGACGCTATATTTGCCCGCTACGCCGGCTTGTGCGGCCAGCGCGGTCGGCGCCCAGCCCGTAAGGTATTGGCTGAACATCGGTGCGCCAGCGGGCAGGGTCAGCGTATAGGCACCGAGCGTTGCCACCGAATCATCGGCGGCAACGTACTTCACCGTCACGGTCGGCGCGGTGCCGAAGGTTTGCTTTGCTGTCACATAGGCGGCCGTAGTCGAATCGGCGGGAAGCGCCGGATTCAGGGTTTCCGTGCCGCTGATGACGTGGGTGGCAGACACCGGCAAGGTAATCGGTGTGCCGCTGGTGTTGAGATCGAGAAGGCTGGTGCTCGTCGCGACCGGCACCGTGGCAATCACGGCTGTGGCACGGCTGTCCGCGGTGAGCACGACATCATAGTTTCCGGGCGCCAGGCGATAGAGGAAGAATTCGCCGTTCGCGTCTGGCGCAGTGGCTTGAATTATCGTACCGTTCTGCTGCGCTGTAACCATGACATGGCTGCCCAGCAAGGCGGTATCGAAAAAGCCGTGAATGCCGTTCACCACGAAGGGGATTACTTTAATCACGGGTTTCAGCGCATAGGTTCCGTTGCCGCGCTTCACGATCGACTTGCACGCGTCGAAATCGAGCAGCAGGTCGACACGCGCGCCGGATGCCACGTCGAATTGATTAACCAGCTTGATGCCGCTTTGCACCGCGCTCGGGGTAGAGAGCGCCATCGCGCCGCCGCCCGTAGGAACAACGGAGTTGCCGTTTGCGTCCAGCACCAGGCGCAGTTGCGTGTAATGCCCCGCTGCCAACGGTGTCTCGCCCAGGCTTTTGAGCGCGCCGTTGGTCAGGCTGAGCAAATCGATTTTCAGCGCCGGGTCCAGCGCAATATCGGTCCAGCCGGCGTCGGTGTCGGAGGCGGTACTGCTTTGATGCACCCGCACCCTATTGACCGTGACATAGACGTTGTCAAAACCGCAGGCCGGCGCGTCGGTCAGGGAGACGCCGAGCGTGCCCGGAGCCGCGGCTGCAGGGGTGGCGCCACCACCTCCACCGCCGCATCCGGCTACAAACACCGCCACTAGCGATGCCGTCAACCAGGTCAAGGCTTTGGAATGGTTTTTTAAGAATTTCATGTTCGTGCTCCTATTTCGTTGTTGCGGACGAATGCCGGCTGGCATCAAAGGCTGATGATGGTCACGCATCGTGCACGCGCTGCTGCGAGCACTTACGCGTCCGATTCTAGACTTCCGTTGCGGGTGGTCTAGGTACTGGTACACACTGAATCCGCCGCTATGAGCGGGTCTGCGCGTTTGTGCACATTGAACCTGGGGGCTCGAAATGTCTGTGCGCCGGCGCACGCAAAGTGGGCGCGTTGCGTGCGCCGGGCGTTCGCGGTTTCGCGGCACCTGTGAATCGGAGGCCTGTATCAAGGCCTGATTGCGCAACAGCGGCGCGGGAACGCGCTCAGTCGCGCAGCAGGTCGAGCAGGGCCGCGCCGTAGCGCTCGAGCTTGCGCGTGCCTACGCCGGAAACGCGGCCGAGTTCGGCTCCGCTTTGCGGGCGCGTGCGCGCGAGCTCGGCCAGCGTCGCATCGTGGAATACCACATAGGCGGGCACGCCGTGTTCCTTCGCCACGCCTGCGCGCCAGGCGCGCAGGCGCTGCCACACTTGTTCGGCCGCGCCATCCAGTCCCGCGGCAGCCGCGGTCGAGCGCTTTGTCGACGCTTTCGCCTTGCCCGCCTGCATCTGGCGCAGATGCACCGTCCGGTCGCCGGTGAGCACCGCGCGGCTCGCTTCGGCGAGCTTGAGCGCACCATGGCCGGCGTGATCGACATCGAGCAAGCCCTGGGCCACCAGCTGGCGAAACACCGCGCGCCAGGCTTTTTCATCCAGCTCCGTGCCTATGCCGAACACGCTGAGCGCGCCATGCCGCCATTGCAGCACGCGCTCGGTTTCCTTCCCCAGCAGCACATCGACCAGGTGCACCGCGCCGAAGCGCTGACCTGTGCGATAGACACAGGACAATGCTTTTCGCGCGGCCACGGTGCCGTCCCAGACCTGCGGCGGCTCCAGGCAGACATCGCAATTGCCGCAGGGCGCGGAGGCCTCGCCGAAATAGGCGAGCAGGCGCACGCGGCGGCAGCTGCTCGCTTCGCACAGTCCGAGCAAGGCATCGAGCTTTGCCGCGGCAATGCGCTTGAACTGCGTCGCAGCGGTCGACGCGTCTATCATGCGCCGCTGGTTGACCACATCGCCGAGGCCGTAGGCCATCCAGGCATCGGCCGGCAGCCCGTCGCGGCCGGCGCGCCCGGTTTCCTGGTAATAGCCCTCGATGCTCTTGGGCAGGTCCAGATGCGCGACGAAGCGCACATCGGGCTTGTCTATTCCCATGCCAAACGCAATCGTCGCGACCATGACGACGCCCTCTTCGCGCTGAAACCGCGTCTGGTGCAGGCCGCGAGCGTCTGCATCCATGCCGGCGTGATAGGGCAGCGCGGTCACGCCCTCGCCGGCGAGCCAGGCCGCGGTCTCCTCCACCTTGCGCCGCGACAGGCAATAGACGATCCCGGCTTCACCCACGTGTTCGGCGCGCAGGAAGGCCAGCAGCTGCGCCCGGGCGTTGGCTTTCTCGACGATGCGGTAGCGGATGTTCGGCCGGTCAAAACTGGCCACGAACTGGCGCGCGCCTTCCAGGCCGAGGCGCTGCACGATTTCCTCGCGCGTGACCCGGTCGGCCGTGGCCGTGAGCGCGATGCGCGGCACCTCCGGGAAGCGTTCGTGCAGCAGCGCGAGCTGCATGTATTCCGGACGGAAATCGTGGCCCCACTGCGACACACAATGCGCTTCGTCGATGGCGAACAAGGCCAATTTCTCCGCGGCGCGCAGGCGCTCGATCTGCTGCAGAAAACGCGGCGTCAGCAGCCGCTCGGGCGCGACATAAAGTAGATCGTATTCGCCGGCGAGCAAAGCACGTTCGACCGCGCCGGCCGCCTGCGCCGACAGCGAGGAATTCAGGAACGCCGCCCGCACGCCGGCCTCGCGCAAGGCCGCCACCTGGTCCTGCATCAGTGCGATCAGCGGCGAGACGACGATACCCGTCCCTGGGCGCAGCAGCGCAGGAATCTGGTAGCACAGGGACTTGCCGCTGCCAGTCGGCATCAGCACCAGGCAGTCGCCGCCTGCGGCCAGGTGGCGCACGATGTCCTCTTGCGGACCGCGGAACGCGGCGTAGCCGAAGACCTCCTTGAGAACCGAGCGCGCCCGTCCTCCTTCCGGTTGCAGTTGATGTTGCATACGCTCCCGCAAAATACCTATCCTGTCACCGGCGCGGGCCCGGCGCCGCCGCAATGGCAAGGCCGGCAATCGCTCCGGAAGCGCACGCGGGGATGCGCGCCGAAGGTCTCGATCCCCGCTGAGGGGAAAGTCCCTTCGGGGGATATCCTCTGACCCGGTTACGCAATCTCAAAGCTTGTAGCCGATCTGCCGCAGGAAACTCTTGCGCCATGTAACGTCGGCATCGCTCTCCACGCCCAGGGGCGCTGCGCCGTCGATCACGCCGAGGATGCCGCGCCCCTGTTCAGTCTGCGCGATCACCACCTCGGTGGGGTTGGCCGTGGCACAGAAGATGCGGCACACCTCGGGCACGCTCTTCAGCGCGTTCAACACGTTCACCGGGAAAAACCCGTCACCGAGGAACACGATGAAGCTGTGACCCGCGCCAAGTGCGAGCGCGTTCTTCTGCGCGAGTTCGACCATGGCCGCGTCGGTACCCGATAGCCGCACCAGACACTTGCCCGAGGCCTCGCAGAACGCGAGGCCGAACTTGATCCCCGGCACTGCGCCCACCAGCGCCTCGTGCACGTCTTCGACGGTCTTGATGAAGTGCGTCTGCCCGAGAATGAAGTTGGTGGCTTCGGGCTTGTCGATTTTGACGCTGAGAAGTTGCATAAAAGCTCCTTGTTGATAATTCTCGCAGGTGCAAGTCTATTACGCGATGCGCAGCGCCGCGACAATCCGTCCCCGATCGCGGGGCAGCAAAGCGGGCGGCTCGCCGCCTGCGCGCGCAGCGTCGATGCCTAGGAGCCCCTGACAGAATGAAACGCATGACGCGCGCGACACTCCGCCGGCATATCGGGCTACCCGGGCGCGCAGGATACGCAAGCGAACCGACGTCAGGGGTTCGAACGTTGCGCCGCAGGTGAAAGCACAGAAACCGCAGTGGCCTTCGCCAAGCCTGGGTGGTATTCGCGGTGAAGCTGATGCTTATCGCATTACCGAAACAATGGCGCAAGAGAAGGCTTGCGCGCGCAAGCGCCACGCGCATAGCCTGGCCAGGCCCTGATAGAGCGGCCCTGCGGCAGGTTCCGGCTTGCGCGATTCTGGACCGAGGGCCGATTCCTCGTCAGCGAGACTCCTGCCAAGTGCGGCCGCATAACGCAATGCGGCCTGTTCGCTAGCGAACACCGGCTTCAGCCGGTCAAATGTGCGGCTCGCACAGGCTCCGCCTGCGCAGCGCGTGAGCCTCAACCACGGCCGCCAATGGCTGCCGTGCTGCAAATCCAGTGCGCCTACCTCGATCAGACACGAACCGCGCTGCTCGCGACGAACTGGCATGGAGGCGAGCATTCAGTTCGTCTCCGTCCTTGCAGCGGGCAGCTTGCCGCGGCGTGCCACGCTGGCGATAACGCGCCGGACAAACCCCAGTACTTGCTTAAGGTCCGCGTGCGCCCGCGTGAGCATGTCGATGATCATTTCGGCTTGGTGCATCGACTCCCGCGCGATTCTGCGCTGCCGCGCAGTCATGTTGATCTGCTCCAAGCGATCGAGCTTGCGCCCAGTGTTTGTTGCCTGTTCGCAGGGTTTCATGTTGAGGCTCCTTCTGTGTCTAAGCCCTCCCCCCGCGATACTTATACCATATTGCTGCGTTGCAGCAACGTTTTTTAACTGATGAAATACATCAATAAAAACGATGACATCGTAACAAATTGAATTTCAAGTGCATGAACGATATGGTGCGCCGCGTCAGCGGTCTTATTGTGATTGCGTCTGCAGGATCTTTCCTCCTCCTCCTTTGGAATCCCGTTCTTGAACCGATGCCGCTTCCACAAGCTCCATCGTTTTATTTTCGACTTCGTCCGACCTGGGCAAGGCAAGCCGGTGGGCCGGCGCTTTGCTGCGCCCGCCCTGCGCCGCGGTCTGCTTATTCAACCGTGACGGATTTGGCGAGATTGCGCGGCTTATCGACGTCGGTGCCGCGCGCGAGCGCGGTGTGATAGGCCAAGAGCTGCAGCGGCACCACGTGCAGGATGGGCGACAACGCGCCGTAGTGTTCCGGCATGCGTATGACGAACACGCCTTCGGAAGGCGCGATATGGCTGTCGCCGTCGGCAAAAACATAAAGCTCGCCGCCGCGCGCACGCACTTCCTGCATATTGAATTTGAGTTTCTCCAGCAATGCGTCGTTGGGCGCGACCGTGACCACGGGCATTTCCTTGGTCACCAGGGCCAGCGGCCCGTGCTTCAACTCGCCCGCCGGATAGGCTTCGGCGTGTATATAGGAAATTTCCTTCAGCTTGAGCGCGCCTTCGAGCGCGATCGGATAGTGCAGGCCGCGTCCGAGAAACAAGGCATGCTCGCGCGGGGCGAAGCGCTCCGCCCAGGCGATGATCTGCGGCTCCAGCGCAAGCACGCTCGACAGCGCGGCCGGCAGATGGCGCAGGTTCTTCAGATGATGTGCCTCGTCCGCCGCGGTGAGCCGGCCGCGTGACTTGGCCAGCACGAGCGCGAGCAGAAACAGCGCAGCGAGCTGGGTGGTGAAGGCCTTGGTCGAAGCCACGCCGATTTCGACGCCGGCGCGCGTCAGGTAGCAGAGCGCGGTCTGCCGCACCATGGCGCTCGAAGCGACGTTGCAAATCGCCAGCGTGTGGGTATGGCCCAGCGACTGCGCGTGCTTCAACGCGGCCAGCGTATCGGCGGTCTCGCCCGACTGCGAGATCACCACCACCAGCGCGCGCGGGTTGGCCACGCTGACGCGGTAGCGGTATTCGCTCGCGACCTCCACCTGGGTCGGCAGGCCAGCGATGGCCTCCAGCCAGAACTTCGCGGCAAGGCCGGAATAGTAGCTGGTACCGCAGGCATAAATGTGCACCGCGTCGACGGCGCCGAATATGGCCTTCGCGGCGGCGCCGAAAATATCCGCGTCGATGCCGGCCACGCCTTCGAGCGTATCGGCGATGGCTTGCGGCTGCTCGAAGATTTCCTTCTGCATGAAATGCTGGTAAGGCCCGAGCTCGACCGCACCGGCATAGACGCTGACCGTGCGCAACTCGCGTTCGACCGGGCGGCCGCCGCTATCGACGATGGCGTAACGTCCCAAGCCGATGTCGGCGACGTCGCCGTCTTCGAGATAAATGATCTGATCGGTCGTGCCTGCCAGCGCCATCGCATCGGACGCCAGGTAGTTCTCGCCCGCGGTCGAATTCGCGCCTACACCCAGCACCAGCGGATTTCCCTGGCGCGCGCCGACCACGCGTTGCGGCTCCGACCTGCAGAACACGGCGATGGCATAAGCGCCCTGCAGTTGCGCCGCCGCGCGCTGCACGGCAACAAACAGGTCGCCCGCATAGTGGCTATGGATCAGATGCGCGATGACTTCGGTGTCGGTCTGGGACTCGAACACGTAGCCCTCGGTTTTCAGGCGCGCGCGCAGCTCTTCGTAGTTCTCGATGATGCCGTTATGCACCACCGCGATTTCGTCACGGCTGAAAATCGGATGCGCGTTGACCGTGGCCGGCGCGCCGTGGGTGGCCCAGCGTGTGTGGCAGATGCCGGTCGATCCGGTGAGCCCGGTCCTGCGCACCTGCGCGTCCAGGTCCGCCACCCGCGAAACCGTGCGTGCGCGCCGCAGTTGTCCGCCGCCGCCGGCAGCGTGGACGGCAACGCCGCAGGAGTCGTAGCCGCGGTATTCGAGCCTGCGCAACCCTTCGATCAGGACGGGCACAATGTCCCGCAGCGCAACCGCGCCGACGATGCCGCACATCTATTTTTGTTCCTTGTTCTTTTTCACCGGCCGCTTCCAGCCGGTGATCGTGACCTGCTTCGCGCGCGAGACAGTCAGTGCGCCTTCGGGCGCATCCCTGGTGAGCGTGGTGCCGGCGCCCAGCGTGGCACCCCGTCCCACCCGCACCGGCGCGACCAGTTGCGTGTCCGAGCCGATGAAGACTTCGTCCTCGATAATGGTGCGGTGCTTGTTGGCGCCGTCATAATTGCAGGTGATGGTGCCGGCGCCGATGTTGACGTCACGCCCTACCGTGGTGTCGCCGATATAGGCGAGGTGGTTGGCCTTGGAACGCGCAGCAATCTGGCTCGCTTTCACTTCGACGAAATTGCCGATATGCACTTCCTCGGCGAGGGTGGTGCCGGGGCGCAGGCGCGCATACGGGCCGATGCGGCAGCGCGCGCCGATGTCGGCTTGCTCCAGGTGGCAGAAGGCTTCGATGCGGGTGCCTGCTGCGACTTTCACGTCGCGCAGCACGCAGTGCGCGCCAACGCTGACGCCCGCACCGAGCACGACCTCACCCTCGAACACGCAATTGACGTCTATCGCCACGTCGCGCCCGCAGGCAAGGCTGCCACGCACATCGATGCGCGCCGGATCCGCCAATGTCACACCCTCCTGCATCAATGCGGCGGCTACGCCGCGTTGAAAGCTACGCTCGAGCTCGGCCAGCTGCGTTTTGCAGTTCACACCCAGGGTTTCCCAGGCAGCGGCAGGCGCCGCCGAATTGACCGGCACTTTGTCGGCCACCGCGGCCGCAACCACGTCAGTCAGGTAATACTCTTTCTGTGCGTTTTTGTTGCGCAAACCCTCGAGCCAGGCTTTCAGCCGCGCAGTCGGCAGCACCATGATGCCGGTGTTGATTTCGCGCAATCCGCGTTCGGCCGCGCTCGCGTCATTTTCCTCGACGACGCGTTTGACTCTGCCGCGGCTGCGCACGATGCGACCGTAGCCGCTCGGGTCGTCGAGCTCGACCGTGAGCAAGGCCATCCCTTTGCCCGCCGCCTGACACAGCGCCTGCAGCGTTTGCGTCCGCGTGAGCGGCACGTCGCCGTAGAGCACCAGCGTGGGCGTGCGCGGATTCAAGTGCGGCAGGGCCTGCGCCAGCGCGTGCCCGGTGCCCAATTGCGGCTCCTGCTTCGCCCAGACCAGGTCGGACTGCGCGATAGTCTCGCGCACGCACTCGCCGCCGTGTCCGTAGACGATGCAAATGACGCCGGGTTTGAGCTTGCGCGCAGTGGCGATCACATGCGCGAGCAGCGGCCTGCCCGCCAGCGGGTGCAACACCTTGGGCATATCGGAATGCATGCGCTTGCCCTGGCCGGCGGCGAGAATGACGACGTTCATCGGTATCTGTCTGTTGCGGTGGCGGAAATGATACCACGCAGGCGCGTACGCTCGTCTTGTAGCGAGCAGCATTGCGGTATATATTACAAGGCGCTTTCTCCCTGGATAGGCGGCGCGTTTGCGCTACGCGCGCCGCCGGCGCGCAGTTCATGAACGTGATTACCTACGGCATATTGCCGCAAGTGTTCTCGCGTTTCGTCGGCTTCGCCACTTATCAGCTCGACTCCAATCTGCGCAATGCTGGAGGAAACCAATCACGGTCCGCTCGAGGCACTGCAGGCCGCAGGTCGAGCCGGCGTTCTGGTCGGTAGTGCTGTTTCGCTGGGACATCAA
>CAKKSJ010000082.1 GCA_919902965.1 Burkholderiales bacterium | reverse complement strand
GGCAGTTGTGGAAGTAGAAATACTCCATGTGCTTGAATTCGGTCTTGGCCGCGGAGAACATCTCCTCGCACAGCTTGATGTGATCGTCCATCGAGCCGCCGATATCGAAAAACAGCAGCACCTTGACCTTGTTGTGGCGCTCGGGCCGCATCAGGATGTCGAGCATCCCGGCTTTTTTCGCGGTGGAGGCGATGGTGTTGTCCAGGTCGAGTTCCTCCTGGGCGCCGTCGCGGGCGAAGCGGCGCAGGCGGCGCAGCGCGATCTTGATGTTGCGCGTGCCCAGTTCCACCTGGTCGTCCAGGTTCTGGTACTCACGCTGGTCCCACACTTTCACCGCCGAGCGGTTGCGCGAGCCGTCCTGGCCAATGCGCACGCCTTCGGGGTTATAGCCGTAGGCCCCGTAAGGCGAGGTGCCGCCGGTGCCTATCCACTTGCTGCCGCCCTGGTGCCGGCCCTTTTGCTCTTCCAGGCGTTTTTTCAGGGTCTCCATGAGCTTTTCCCAGCCGCCCATGGCCTCGATCCTGGCCTTCTCCTCGGGACTCAGGTTGAGTTCGGCCTGCTTGCGCAGCCACTCCAGCGGGATGTCGGCTTCCACGCCCATGATGGCTTCCACGCCCTTGAAGTACTCGCCGAAGGTGCGGTCGAACTTGTCGAAGTTGGCCTCGTCCTTGACCAGGCAGGTCCGCGCGAAATAATAGAAATCGTCGATCGAGGCGCCGGCCACGCCCTTTTGCATGCCCTCGATGAGCATGAGGTATTCCTTGGTCGTGACCGGGACCTTGGCTGCTTTGAGCTTGAGGAAGAAATCGATCAGCATGATCGCGTCGCTGCGGTGGCGGTTTCCCTATCGGTTGTGCCGCGACATGAATATCAGCCGCTCGAACAGATGCACGTCCTGCTCGTTCTTGAGCAGCGCGCCGTGCAGCGGCGGGATGATGGTTTTCTTGTCCTTGCTGCGCAAGGCTTCAGGCGAGATGTCGTCGGCGAGCAGGAGTTTCAGCCAGTCGAGCAGCTCGGAAGTGGAGGGCTTTTTCTTCAGGCCCGGCACTTCGCGCACCTCAAAGAACACCTCCAGCGCCTCGCGCAGCAAATGCTTCTTGATGCCGGGAAAGTGCACGTCGACGATTTTTTCCATGGTTTCCTTGTCCGGGAAACGGATGTAATGGAAGAAACAGCGCCGCAGAAACGCGTCGGGCAGTTCCTTTTCGTTGTTGGAGGTGATGAACACGATAGGGCGGTGCTTGGCCTTGACCAGTTCGTGCGTCTCGTAGACGTAGAACTCCATGCGGTCGAGTTCGCGCAGCAGATCGTTGGGGAATTCGATATCGGCCTTGTCGACTTCGTCGATCAACAGCACCACGGCTTCGTCCGCGTTGAACGCCTCCCATAACGTGCCTTTGACAATGTAGTTGTTGATGTCGTGCACGCGCGGGTCGCCCAGTTGCGAATCGCGCAGCCGCGATACGGCGTCGTACTCATACAGGCCCTGCTGCGCCTTGGTGGTGGACTTGATGTGCCATTCGAAAATGGGCAGGCCGAGCGCCTTGGCCACTTCCTCGGCGAGCATGGTCTTGCCGGTTCCGGGTTCGCCCTTGATCAGGAGCGGGCGCTGCAGCGTGACGGCGGCGTTGACCGCGAGGGTCAGGTCGTCGGTGGAGATATAGTTGGCGGAACCGTGGAAACGCATGGCAATACCCTGAAATGAAAGGAGCATTATACGACGGGCAGGATAGGACGGACCGCTTCGGTCCGCGGCAAATGCAGGCTTTACTCGAGCGCGGCCTATCGTTTAGAATCCACAGCCTTTTGGATATTGGCGGCGAATAGAGCGGCCGGTGTACGGGCCGCCCCTTGAAAGTGAGAGCGATGAAAACGATATTGGGTTTGATGCTGTTTGCGCTGGCAGGCGCGGCGCTTGCGCAGGCGCCGCTGGGCAATGCCGAGGCGGCCAAGAGCAAGATCTCCATGTGCATAGGCTGCCACGGCATTCCGGGCTATAAGACGGTATTTCCGCAGGTCTATCATGTGCCGATGATCACCGGGCAGACGCCGCTGTACATCGTCAATGCCTTGCAGGCTTACAAGTCCGGCGCGCGCAAGCATCCCTCGATGCGCGGTATTGCGCAAGGCCTCACCGAGCAGGACATCGCCGACCTCGCCGCTTACTATTCCACCGAACACAAATAGGGAGCGACCATGAAAACAGTACTGCTTGCCGCTCTGCTGGCCCTGCTCAGCCCGATCGCCTGCGCCGGGGGTGATGCCGGCGCGGGTGCGCAAAAATCCAAGTCCTGCGCGGCCTGCCATGGCGCCGATTTCAACACGCCGGTTTCCGCCGATATTCCGCTGCTTGCCGGCCAGTATGAAGACTATCTCGCCCGCGCTCTTGCCGACTACAAGTCCGGTGCGCGCAAGAACCCGGTGATGGCTGGCCAGGTAGCTGCGCTGTCGGCGCAGGATAGCGCAGATATTGCCGCCTACATCGCCGGCCTCCCCGGCAAGCTGAAAATCATCCCCTTGCACCGCTTGGTTCAGTAGCCCGGTCACAGATCTGCTCTGGCGCGCTAACGCCGTTTCAGGCATTCCAGATAGGCCTGCGCGTCCGGCTCCGTCGCGTCGCGCTGCGCGCGCCACACCGTTTCGGCAAGGCATTCCATGATTTCATGGCAGGCCGCGTGCCTGTCTCCGGACTTGGCGGCAAGGCGCGCGAATTCCGCCTTGAGGCCCGGCGGCTGATCGATGGAAAGCTGCTCCTCGATCGCCAGATGCATGCTCATATGCAGGAACGGATTGGTGTCGCCCGCCTCAGGGCGGTATTCCCGTTCCTGGTAGCGCTCGGCGTTCTCCAGCACTAGGTGGTATTCCGGATGCAGCAGAATGATATCGACGGCGAGATGGTCCATTCCGGCGAGCACTTCGCGTTCGCGGTGCTTGCGCCAGGCAGCGAAGAAAAACTGTCGGACCTGGTCGCGGCTGGGATTGAACATGCGCTGGTCGAAGCTTAGTCTGCGCGCGTCTTGGTTTTGAACTCGCACAGGTCCGCGATCATGCATTGCGGACACTCCGGCTTCCTTGCCTTGCACACATAGCGTCCATGCAGGATCAGCCAGTGATGGGCGTGCAGGTGAAACTCAGATGGTACGAACTTCAGCAATCTTTGTTCGACTTCAAGCGGGTTCCGGCCCGGCGCAATGCCGCTGCGGTTGGCGATGCGAAAAATATGCGTGTCCACGGCGATAGTCGCCTCGCCAAATGCAATATTCAGCACCACGTTCGCGGTCTTGCGACCGACCCCGGGCAGCAGCTCCAGCGCTGCGCGCTCCCGCGGCACCGCGCCTGCGTGCTGCTCGAGCAGCAGCGCACAGGTGGCAAGTATGTTTTTCGCCTTACTGCGGTACAGGCCTATGTGTTTTATGTGGGATACCAGGCCGTCCATGCCCAAGGCGAGCATTTGCTCAGGCGTGGACGCGATCCGGTACAGGCTGCGCGTGGCCAGATTGACGCTCTTGTCGGTCGCTTGCGCCGACAATATCACCGCAATCAGCAGTTCGAAGGGCGTGCGGTATTCCAGTTCTCCGCGCGGTACGGGATTGGCCGCGTGGAAGCGCTCGAAGAGTTTTCGGCGTTTTGCCGGATTCATGGCTTCTTCACAACAGCGCCGCGCGCCTCGGCTTGCGCCGGCGCCTTGCCCGCTTTTCGCAGCCTGGCGCGCTCCAGCGCAGCGAGGATTACCGCTTTCTTGGCATCGGGCATGGTCTGTCCGAGTTTTTCCTGCGCCTTGCGCGCAAGCCGCTCCGAGCGCTCGTCCAGATCGCGCGCGAGGCGCAGCTTGCGGACGCGAAAGCGTGCGCGCGCCGCTTCCGCCATGGCCGGCGTCCACTGCGCGTCGGCTTGAGGCAACTGCAGCATGTCTATGCAATCGACCGGGCAGGGCGGCAGGCACAGTTCGCATCCCGTGCACAAGCCGGCGATCACGCTATGCATCAGTTTGGGCGCGCCGACGATGGCGTCCACCGGGCAGGCCTGGATGCACAGCGTACAGCCGATGCAGCGCGCCTCATCGATCAGCGCCACCGCGCGCATTTGCTCGCTGCCGTAGTCCGGGTTGAGCGGCCGGGCCACGCGCCCGAGCAGGGCTGCGAGCCGGTCGACGCCGGCGGCGCCGCCGGGCGGGCATTGGTTGATGTCGGCTACGCCCGCCGCAATTGCGCGGGCATAGGGCAGGCAGCCGCTGTAGCCGCATTTGGTGCATTGGGTCTGCGGCAGCAGAGCGTCGATTTTTTCGGCGAGCCTGCCCGCGCTCATGGTCCGGGCGCAGACAGGGCGCGCAGGATTTCGCCTATCAGTTGCGGGCCGCGGTAAATAAAACCGGTGTAAATCTGCACCAGGCTGGCGCCTGCGTCCAGCTTGGCGCGTGCGTCGGCCGCGCTCATTACGCCGCCGACCCCTATGATCGGGATCCTGCCCTCGAGCAGCTGCGCGAGCTTGCGGATCACCTCGGTCGACAATTTGCACAAGGGCGCGCCGGAGAGCCCGCCGCCTTCCCCGGCGTGGCGCAGGCCGGACACGCCGCTGCGCGAAACCGTGGTGTTGGTGGCGATGACGCCGTCTAGCCGGTGCTTGAGCAGGCACTTTGCGATGGCTGCCAGCGCGGCATCGTCGAGGTCCGGGGCGATCTTCAGTACCAGGGGCACGTAGCGCCCGTATGCGTCCGCGAGGCGCAGCTGCTCGGTTTTGAGTTTGCCGGCAAGCGCGCCGAGTTCGTCCGCGCCCTGCAGCTGGCGCAGATCCCTGGTATTGGGCGAGGACACGTTCAGCGCGACATAGCTTGCGTGCGCATACACTTTTGCAAGGCAGAACTCGTAGTCGTCGGCGGCACGCGCTATCGGCGTGTCGAAGTTCTTGCCGATGTTGATGCCCAGTATGCCGCGGTAACGCGTGCGCGCCAGGTTCGCAATCAGCTGCTCCACGCCCTGGTTATTGAAGCCGAGGCGGTTGATCAGCGCACCGGCCTCGGGCAGACGGAACATGCGCGGCTTCGGGTTTCCTGGCTGCGGCCGCGGCGTGACCGTGCCGACCTCGACGAAACCGAAGCCCATGGCCGCGAGCGCGTCGATGTACTCGCCGTTCTTGTCCAGGCCTGCCGCCAGGCCAAGCGCGTTCGGAAAATCCAGGCCCATGAGTTTGACCTGCTGCGCCGGCCCGGCATCGGCCAGCATCGCGGCGATGCCGCCGCGCTCGATCAGTTTGAGTGCACCCAGGGCGAGCGCGTGCGCGGCCTCGGGATCGAGCGCAAACAGCAGGGGGCGTGCCAGCGAATAAAACATGGTTCGATTTTACAGCGAGAGGGGGGGTGAGTTGAGACGCGTTACAAGACGGCAAATACAGTGCGGCTTTCCATACAAGATCGCCGATTGCCTGCGGATGTGCTTTTCATCCGCACGCAATCGGCGATCCGCGCGGCCGGAGCGCCGGCCGCGCAAGTTCTGACGCCGCAGCTCGATATGTTCTTCCAAGGCGGGCAATAGTGGGGAGCGCTCATTGCGCGCTGCGCGCGCCCACCGTGTTTTTTGTTATGGATAAAAAGCGTATCCGTAACAAAAACACGGTGATGGATAAACCCCAAAAGCGGTTTGAGCTTGCCTCTATCCAAGATCGCTGCAGAT
>CAKKSJ010000081.1 GCA_919902965.1 Burkholderiales bacterium | reverse complement strand
GCAAGCAGCGAAGCGGCGTCCCGCCGTAAAATCCGGGACCGCCCTTTGCGTGCAGAAGCCGGACCGCGGCAGGTGAATTGACAGGACAGCGGCAAATCAGCAGTATGCGCTGGGTGTCGGCAACCAGCATTTGTCAGCGGTTGCCGGTGGCTCACGGATTTGGCCCTGAGCCTTTCCCGGTTTGCGCGCCGAAACGTTCCGATTTCATCGAAAAGGAGTCTACAGTGGCATATGTGATTGAAATGTGGCAGCAGCCCTCGCTGGCTGTGAATGGATCCAGCGATCGATTTCCGGTGCGCCGCATATTCTGCGTCGGCCGCAACTATGTCGAACACCAGAAGGAAATGGGCGGCGACGGCCGCGAGCAGCCGTTCTTCTTTTGCAAAGCGCCGCATGATTTGGTGCCCGTCGATGCCGGCGAGAGCGGCGCGATCAACTACCCGCCGATGAGCAGCAACTACCACTGGGAAACCGAGATGGTTGCATTGATCGGCAAGGGCGGCTACAAGATCGCCGCCGCTAGCGCCAACCAGCACGTCTGGGGCTATGCGATCGGTCTGGACATGACCCGGCGCGACCTGCAGCAACATGGAAAGGACAAGGGCCGTCCGTGGAGCTTCGGCAAGGACTTCGACCAGGCTGCACCCTGCGGGCCGGCCACGCCTGCCAGCAAAATCGGTCACCCTGCGAAGGGCAAGCTCTGGCTCAAGGTGAATGGCGAGTTCCGCCAACAATCCGACATCGACCAGATGATCTGGAGCGTACCCGAGCAAATTGCGTTTCTGACGCAGTACTACACGCTCGAGGCCGGCGACGCCATATTCACCGGCACCCCGGCCGGAGTAGGCGCAGCCAAGGTTGGTGACGAACTCGTCGCGGGCATAGACGGTCTGGGCGAGTTGCGCGTGCGCGTGATTGCGCCGCGCTAAAGGAACGCGCTGCGCAGCATGAATGCAGCCGGATACCTGCTGGCTACCGGGCAGGCCGGCGCGACCGCGCTGGAATGCGGCGCAGAGCGTCTGACCTATGCGGAGCTGCGCGAGGCTGTGGCACGCGCCGCCGGCGCATGGCGCGCGCGCGGTCTCAAACAAGGTGATCGCGTGCTGGTGTTCGCGCCGGACGGCATCGCCTGGGTGATCGCCTATCTGGGCGCGATCTGGGCGGGCGGCGTCGCTGTAGGCCTGAACTCGCGCCTGTTCGAACGCGAACTCTCGGTGGTGCTCTCGGAGTCCGGCGCGCGCTTCATCTGGTGTAACGATAGCTCGCGCGCACTGCTGGAGCGGCTGCTCGCGAACATCGCCGATCCGGCGCAACCGGTCATCGACGCAGAATGGACTGCGCATCTGATTGCGGCGGCGCCCGTTCCCGCGGCCGACCTGGCCGAAGACGCGATGGCCCTGTGGGTGTACACCTCGGGCACCACCGGCCTGCCCAAAGCCGTCATGCACGCACAGCGCAGCGTAATCGCCTGCGCCGATTTTGCGCGCGACATCATCGGACTCAACGCGAGCGATCGTATCTATGCCTCATCCAAGATGTTCTTCGCCTATGCGCTCGGCAACAGCCTGTGCGCGGGCTTGCGCCTCGGAGCAACGGTGATTCTCGGCAGCGAATGGCCCACGGCTGACGGGGTGGCGGAACTGGTCGAGCGCCACCGGCCAACGGCGCTGTTTTCGGTGCCCACGCTTTACCTCAAAATGCTGCAGTCTGGAGTGGCGGCGCGACTGCGCGCCGCTGGCGTGCGACACTATGTATCGGCGGGCGAGGGTTTGCCCGCAGCGGTGCGGCGCGAATGGCGCGAAGCGACGGGCGTGGCGCCGGTATCGGGCTATGGCGCTTCCGAAACCGTGGTCCTGGTGTTCTATTGCGATGACGACAGCGCGCGGCTCAAGCCATCGCCGCGGCTGGAATTGCGCATGCGCGGGAGCGATGACGCGGCGGCGCCGCAGCGCCTTTGGCTGCGTCACCCCTCGATTGCGCTGGGGTACTGGCAACGTCCTGAGGCTGAACGCGACAGTTTCGAGGATTGTTGGTTTTCCCCCGGCGATTTGTTTCGGCAGCGCGACGATGGAACGCTGGAACTCTGCGGGCGGGACGACGATATGCTCAAGATCTCAGGGCAGTGGGTGAGCGTCCTCGACGTCGAGCAGGCGCTGCTCGGCGCGTGTACAGGAAGCGTCCAGAGCCTGGCGGCGGTTGGTTTCGGCAATGCCGAAGGCCTTGTTTCGATCGCCTTGTTCGCCGTTGCTACACCGGGACAGGAGACGCAGGCACGCGAGCGTCTGGATGCAGGCATAGCCGCATTACCTAAGCTCAAGCGGCCGCGGCTGGTTAAATGGGTGGGCGAGCTGCCGCTCACCGCAACTGGAAAGCTGCAACGGCGCAAGCTCAAGGATCAGATACCGGCGAGCGTGGCATAATCCATTTTTCCCGCACACGAAGGCTCACCACCGCTGGCAGCAACTTTCGGCAACGGTCTTGTGCAAACTTTTTGAAGGAGTAGCAGTGCTGCCGACACGCATAGATACCAAGGCGGTGCAGGCCGCGATGGGCGCATACGCCGACGAAAAAGAGACGCTGGCGCAGCGCGCCGCGATCTACCAGGAACTGATCGGTTTCGTTCCGCCGCGCATCGAGGCGCGGCTTAACGTGACCGGCGCGCTCGACCCGCAGATGCTGGATCTGCAGGAGCGCATCCGCGAGCACGGTATGTACCCGAAGTGCTTCGACGTCAAGACCGCGCAGATGATGCTGTTTGGCATGCTGCTGATGGACCTGAGCGATGCGGCGCAGCTGCACGCGATCGCGGCGCGGCGCGCGGGCGCGAGCTGGGAAGAGCTGCAGGGCGTGATCAATCTCTGTTTCCTTTTTCGCGGGCTGCCCGCGGCCAATCGTGGCGCGGAAATCCTCGCCAACCTGGCCAAGCGTGAAGCCGACGCGAAGCCAGTTTGAACGAGCACGCCGGATGAATACAGGGATCATTGCCGCCGCCGTCGTCCCCCACGTGCCGACGCTCGGCTTGCCCGAGAACACGCCGGATTTCCAGCTCACCCTGGTCGAGGGCGAGCGCGAACTCGGGCGGGTGTTGCGGGAACTCGAACCCGATCTGTTCGTGGTCTATTCGTCGCATTGGATCTGTACCTTCGGCTGGTACGCGACCAGCCAGAGCGTGCACCAGGGAGTGTGCGTGGCCGACGAAGCACCGGACCTGATTCCCGGCATCGCCTACAAGCGCAAAGGCGACGCGGAGTTTGCGTCGGCGCTGGTCGATGAATGGCAGGCGCAGGGGATTCCCGGCGGGCGCAACGAATCCCCGCACTACGCCTGGGATTACGGCAGCCTGGTGCCGCTCCTGCATCTCGACCCGGAAGCAGAGATACCGGTAGTGCATGTTCCTACGGTAATCCTGGCCAATCAGGCCGAGTGCATGCAGGCCGGCCGGGCCGTGCACGCGACCGCGAAGCGCCTGGGCAGGCGGGCCGTGTTTCTTGCCAGCTCGGCGTTCAGCCATGATCTGGTGCGCGGCCGCCACTTCAAGCCCACGCCTGAACGCGAAGCGATGGACCGCCAATTTATAGATCTGCTAAAACGCGGTGCGATTGCCGAAGCGATCGCAGGGTTGCCGGAATACAGCCGTGCCGTCAGGGCCGAAATGGACGGCAAGCCCCTGGCCACCATGCTCGGCGCCTTGCAGGCAATGGAGGAGGACGGTGCGCAGTTCAGCGGCGCGCAGTACGGCGGTTACGCCCAATCGTCCGGCAGCGGCAACGCAAACGTGGTGGTATGGCGCCGGTGAGCGACAGTACGCAATAAGAACCGAAGCAGCGTAGCGCCGAGGATTACGCCGGCGCGCGCCAATCAGCCGCTAAGCGCCTTCGGCAACCAGAGGGTGATGACCGGGAACAGCACCAGCAAGCTTACGCGGAACATCTCGGCAATGAAAAATGGCACGACGCCGAGGAAAATCTTGCCCATCGGCACATCCGGGGCCATCGCCGATATGACGAAGACGTTCATTCCCACCGGCGGCGTGATCAGCCCCAGTTCGACTACGACCAGCATCAGGATGCCGAACCAGATCTTCAGGTCTTCGGCGTTCATGCCGAAACCGGCGTCGGCGGCGCTGACGTTGTCGCCCCCGTTGACAGCGACCAGCACCGGCCAGAAGAACGGGACCGCCAGCAGGATAATCGACAGGCTGTCCATCAGACAGCCAAGGAAAATCAGCGCAATCAGCAGGATAACCAAGATCGACATCGCCGATAGCCCGGAGTTGGCCATCCACGCCGCCATCGCCTGGGGTACACCGCCGCGCGACATGAATATCTTGAGCATTTCGGCGCCGAGCAGGATCAGGTAGATCATGCCGGTTGTCCGCGCCGTCTCGAGCAACGAATGCTTGAACTCGGGCAGCTTCACTGCTCCGCGGGCAATGCCGTAGACCGCGACCAGGACAACGCCTACGGCTGCCGCCGGGGTCGGGTCGAACAGACCCGCATAGATGCCGCCTATGACTATCCCGAAGATCACGACCACTGGCAGGACGCGCAGCGTCGCGCCGATAAACTCGGCACGCTCTACAGCGCGGCCTTTGGGCCCGGACTCCGGAAAGATGGCAACGTAGACCGCGATGGTCACGAGAAACAGGATAGTCGCGAGGACGCCTGGCAGCATCGCGGCCATAAACATGGTGATGATGTTGGCCTCGACGATAATGGCGTAGACGACCAGCACCACCGAGGGCGGAATCAGGATGCCGAGCACCCCGCCGGCGGCCAGCGTGCCGGTGGCGAGCGCGTCCTGGTAGTGATAGCGGCGCAGCTCCGGCAGCGCGACCTGTCCCATGGTGGAGGCGGTCGCGAGCGAGGAACCGCAGACTGCGCCGAAGCCTGCGCAAGCGGCGATAGCCGACATTGCGACCCCGCCGCGCAGCCAGCCGAGCCAGGCATTCGCGGCGGCGAACAGATCGCGCGACAGCCCTGCCTGGGTCGCGATGGAGCCCATCAGGATGAACATCGGCACGACGGACAGGTCGTAGATCGAGAACTGGGAATAGGCGAGGTTCTTGAGCTGCGCCAGGAAAATGTCCGGGCCGTTGAGGATAGAAGTGCCTACGCCGCCGACCAGGATCATGGAATAGGCGATGGGCATGCGGATCGCGATCAGTACGACGAGCGCGAACAGACCGAGGATACCGGTCAGAAGGTGAGCTTCCATTTAATCCAGATCAGGTGATGCGCGTTTGCCAGGACGCATCTCCATTATGGCTTCGTGGAGGGTGACCCCCGCCGCGAGCACCATCAAGGCGAGCGAAGCCAGGATAGGCGGGTAGGCGACCCACTGGGGAATGTTCAGAATGGTCGTAACCTCGGGGTAGCGCAGGTAACTGACCATCCCGTTCGACATTTTCCAGAGCAGGAGGACCGAGAAGAATGCCGCGACGAGTGCCGCCAGCAGCGTGAACACGGCTACAGTTACCCGCGATGCCCCGACGGTGAAAATATCGGCGGTGACATTGGCGCCCTTCAGCTGGCAGTACGGCAGGAAGCTGAACGCAGCCACGGCAACGCCCATCTGCACCAGTTCGAAATCGCCGGGCACCGGGAAACCGAGCACGGCCAGCGAGATGAGCGACCAAGTGTTCATCAGCGCGATGATCACCAGCAGCGCCCCGCCGAGCAGCGCCCAGCCCTCGATAACGCGACGGGCGAGGTCATCAAACCTCGCCCATCCCCGTTTTTCCGGCTTTGCAGCGGCCAATTTACTTGGAGTATTTATCGATCAGCTTGCGCGCCTTGGCCACCAGCGCGGCGCCATCGATGCCCTTGCCTTTGACTTCGGCGATCCAGCGATCGACCACCGGATCGAGTTTGGTGCGGAACGCCGCCATCTCGGCGTCGGTGAGCGTGATATGTTTGTTGCCGGACTTCACCGCGACCGCGATGCCGCCGTCATCGTTCTCGCCCCAGATCTGGCCGACTTTCTGCCACCAGTCGGGACCGGAGGCATCCTTGAAGGCCTTCTTGATGTCGGCCGGCAGCTTGTCCCAGCGCGCCTTGTTCATCGACACCTGGAAGGTGGTGGTGCCGAAACGGCTTTTGTTCGGACCCTCGATGTTGTACTCGGTCTGATCCTGCAGCTTGAGCGGCGGGATAATCTCCCAGGGGATCAGCGCGCCGTCGATGATTTTCTTCGACAGCGCCTGCGGCAGCTGCGGCACCGGCATGCCGACCGGCTGTGCGCCTAGCGCCTCGATGACCCACGCGCCCGTGCGTCCCGGGATGCGCATCTTCAGGCCCGCGAGGTCCGCCGGCGTGCGCACCAGCTTGTCGACCATATGGATGGCCTGGCCGGCATGCACATGCAGGAACATGACTTCCACGCCACCGTACTCCGAAGCGAGATCGTCCTTGAACATGTCATACATTGCGCGCGAGGTCGCGCCGGGATTATTGGTGTGGATGAACGGCAGTTCGAACACCTCGGAGCGCGGGAACAGCGCCGCGGTGTAGCCGTTGACTGTCCAAACGAGGTCGACGACACCGTCACGCACCTGATTGATCAGCTGGGGCGGCGCGCCGCCTAGCGTCATCGACGGAAAGATGTCGATCTTGACGCGCCCGCCGGAATTTTTTTCGACCTGTGCCACCCACGGCTCGAGCATCTTGGTTTGAGCGGGCGCCTTCGCGCTCAGGAAATGGTGCAGCTTGAATACGAACTCGGGCGCTGCCTGGGAACTACCGGAAAAAGCCATAGCCAGGCCGATGAGGGCACCGGCCAGTACGATACGCCTTGATGTATTTATCATGATGATTCACTCCTCCTTTTTGATTAAAGCCCAGAATACTGTTCTGACTCCACCGGGCTGTACGCCCCAAGCTAATAAATTTTTTGCAATGCGATTTGCGATGGGGGAAACCAGTCCGCCGAGACCAGGGCAGATCGATGCATGCGCTCCGCCGCCGTGTAGGTGCACAAAGCACACATGGTGAGGTTCAGGTCCATTCCGGGCTCCTCCGCCGCAGCAATTGACCAGATATTAAAGGGAATTGTCGGCCAATTCCTGGCCAATCTACAACAATGACGCGCGCGCCGCAACGGTCAGACAGTGCAGCGGTCATTCGCGGCGCGTCTCGGGAAATTTCCTGAATGAGTTCTATTGCGTCTGGCGGCAATGCGTTTCGCGCACGAACACGAGCAGCACCAGCGCTGCGGCCAGCCAGACGAGCATCAAGCTAAAGCCGGCGCGATAAGCGCCGTAATCGTAAATGCGTACGTCGTTTGCAAATGTTCCGCTCCAGCGCTGATCCAGTATCCAGCCGACCGCCGGCTGCATGATCATGCCGCCCAACATATTGCCCATATTGGCAATGCCGCCGGCGGTGCCGGCCAATGCCGCCGGTGCGGATTCCTTGGCGATGGCGAAACCCACCATCACGGCAGAAGAGGCACAGCCGGTGAGCCCCAGCAATACGATCAGCAGGGGCAAGGGCAATCCTGGCAACAGCAGCGCCGCGCACCACCCCGCGCTGGCGAGCACGGCGCCCGAGACATAGAGGGGTTTGCGCCGGCGCAATCGGTCGGACAGGGCGCCCACGAACGGCCCCGTCACCGCCCAACAAACCAGCACCATCGAGGTGATTATCGAGGCCTGCGAGGTGCTGATTGCGTAGTGCGTAACCAGAAAGGGCACGCCCCACAGGCCGCCGAAAGTGAGGGCCGGTCCCGAAACCGCACCCGAGATCAGGAATACCAGCCACACGTTGCGCGCGGCGAGTGTATGCACGATGCTCTTCAGTATCGGAGCGTGGCGCGCCGGCGGGGTCGGCGCGTAGCTGGCGTAACCGCGCTCGGCAGGGTCGTCGCGCACTGCCAGCCAGATCACCACGGCCAGCAGCCCGGTGAGCGCTGCGGCAAAGCGCATTACATTGCGCCAGCCGAACGCGTCGACCAACAAACGCAGCGGCACGCCCGCCGAAACCGCACCAAGAACGCCGCAGGCCAGAGCAAGGCCCGCTATCATGGCAAAGCGTGTCGGCGCGAACCAGTGTCCGGCAAGCTTGAGCATGGAGACGAAGGCGACGCCGACTGAGCCGCCGATCAGCAGGCGGCCCAGGCCCGCGCCGGCGTATCCGGGCGCAAGCGCGAACAGCAGGGTACCCGCCGCCGCGATCGCCGCGCCCGCAGTAAGTACGCGCCGCGGCCCCCAGCGATCGGCGAGCAGGCCCGCCGGGATTTGCATTGCCACATAGCTGTAGTAGTAGAGCGCGGCGAGGTTCCCCAGTGCCGCCGCCCCTAGGGTGAATTCGCTCATGAGCTCGTGCGTGATCACAGCCGGGGCGACACGCTGATAGAAACCGATCAGATAAAAAACCGCACCCAGGCCCCACATCGCGAAAGCAAGGCGCAGCGGCGGATAGGCTCGCTCGGGCAAATTCAAGGTTTTACTTATTCAGGACAGTGGGACGACCCGGCGCGCTTCGGATCATTCCCGCAGAATGCTGGTCAGCATTGCTCCCAGGGCAGGCCCTCGTGACGCCAGCCGGTCATGGAGTTGCGCTGGTGGTGTTCGTTCAATTCACCCTCGAAGCCATGCAGCACGTTGTACACCTGGGTGAAACCGGCTTTTTCCAGCGCCGCGCCAGCGTCCAAAGAGCGGTTGCCGCTGCGGCAAATGAGCACCAGCGGACGGTCCACGCTTGCCGCCTTCTTCACGTGGCCGACAAAATGCGGATTGATCTCCCAGTCGGGGCCATCGTTCCAGGGAATCATGATCGCGCCGGTAGGGTGGCCGACGAACAGGAACTCCATTTCACTGCGGCAATCGATGAATATCGCAGTCGGATTCTGGTGCAGAAATTCATAGGCTTCCTTGGGTGTCAGGTGCTGCATAGGCCGGCGTTCTCCAGGAAAAACGCTAGTATAAGGCCAGCCGCCGATGCAGGCGAATCCGCCCGCGCCCGGCTTCGGTCCGGTGGACAAAGGGCTGTGCGGCGGGCTAAAATTCGCGCATGCGCCGATTTGATTCAGATTGCGGGCGCCGCCGGCACCGAGCGGGCGAAAAATAAATGCTGCTAAAGCGCGGGAACCCGTACCTGGCTGGCAGGACGGGTTTTTTTATTCCTAGATTGCATCGAAACAGAATATGAAAAAAGCTGAACAACTGGAACGCCTGCTAGGCGAGCGCATACTGATTCTGGACGGTGCCATGGGCACGATGATCCAGGGCTACAAGCTCGAGGAAGCGGACTATCGCGGCGAGCGTTTCGCCGATTCTGCGCAGGATCTCCGCGGCAACAACGACCTGCTGTCGCTGACGCAGCCCGCCATCATTCGCGAGATCCACGCCGCCTATCTGGATGCCGGTGCCGATATTATTTCCACCAATACCTTCAATGCCAACGCGCCGTCGATGGCTGACTACGGCCTGCAGGATTTGGTGTACGAAATCAACCGCGCGGCAGCGCAGCTTGCGCGCGCGGCCGCCGACGCCTGCATGCACCAGGCACCCGGGCGAAAATGCTTTGTCGCCGGGGTGCTCGGTCCCACGACCAAGACTGCTTCGATATCTCCCGACGTCAACGATCCGGGCTTTCGCAATATCGACTTCGATACCCTGGTTGCCGCCTATGGCGAGTCTTTGCGGGGACTGCTCGACGGCGGCGCGGACCTGATTCTGGTAGAAACCATTTTCGACACGCTCAACGCCAAGGCGGCGCTATTCGCGATCGACTGCGCGTTCGAGGCGCGCGGCGAGCGCTGGCCGATTATTATTTCCGGCACCATCACCGACGCCTCCGGGCGCACGCTCACCGGACAGACGCCGGAAGCATTCTGGAACTCGGTGCGCCATGCGCGGCCGCTGGCGGTCGGTCTGAACTGCGCCCTCGGTGCGAAGCTGATGCGGCCGTATATCGAGGAACTGTCCAGGGTTGCCGACACCTACGTGAGCTGCTATCCCAACGCGGGCTTGCCCAATCCCCTGTCGGAAACCGGCTATGACGAGACGCCGGACTATACTTCGGGCCTGCTCATGGAATTCGCCCGCAGCGGCTTCTTCAATATCGTGGGCGGCTGCTGCGGCACCACGCCGGCGCACATCAAGGCGATTGCGCACGCGGTCAGGGATTTGCCTGCGCGATCGCTGCCGCAAATCGAAAAGAAACTGCGTCTGTCGGGCCTGGAGCCGCTCAACATCGGCGACGATTCGCTGTTCGTCAATGTCGGCGAACGCGCAAACGTTACCGGCTCCAGGGCGTTCGCGCGCCTGATCCTCGCCGGCAACTACACCGAGGGCCTGGCGGTGGCGCGACAGCAGGTCGAGAGTGGTGCGCAGATGGTGGACGTGAACATGGACGAAGCCATGCTCGACTCCGAAAAAGCCATGGTCACTTTCCTCAACCTGATCGCCTCCGAGCCCGACATCTCGCGCGTTCCGCTGATGCTGGATTCGTCCAAATGGTCGGTGATCGAGGCCGGCTTGAAATGCGTGCAGGGCAAGCCGGTGGTGAATTCGATTTCGCTCAAGGAAGGCAAGGACGAGTTCGTGCGCCAGGCAACACTGGCGCGCCGCTACGGCGCGGCGGTGATCGTCATGGCATTCGACGAGCAGGGCCAGGCCGACAGCCTGGAACGGCGCAAGACCATTTGCCAGCGCTGCTTTGACATCCTGACTGGGGAAGTGGGTTTTCCGGCCGAAGATATCATTTTCGATCCCAATGTATTCGCCATTGCGACCGGGATCGAAGAGCATCGCAACTATGCGCTCGATTACATCGAGGCGACGCGCTGGATCCGTGCAAATCTTGCCTATTGCAGGGTGTCCGGCGGAGTGTCCAATGTTTCCTTTTCCTTTCGGGGTAACGATCCGGTGCGCGAGGCCATCCACACCGTCTTCCTCTACCACGCGATCAAAGCCGGCATGTCCATGGGGATCGTCAACGCCGGCCAGCTGGGGGTATACGAGGAAATCCCCAAGGACCTGCTCGAGCACGTCGAAGACATCGTCCTCAACCGCAGACCGGATGCGGCCGAGCGCATGGTCGCATTCGCCAATACGGTCAAAGGCGGCGGCAAGGCGCAGCTCGAAGATCTGGAGTGGCGCAAGCAGAGCGTGGAAGCGCGCCTGTCGCACGCCCTGGTGAAAGGGATCACCGACTGGATCATCGAGGACACCGAGGCGGCGCGGCAGCAGGCAGAACGCAATGGCGGGCGGCCCATCCATGTGATCGAAGGCCCGCTGATGGACGGCATGAACGTGGTCGGCGACCTGTTCGGCGCGG
>CAKKSJ010000080.1 GCA_919902965.1 Burkholderiales bacterium | reverse complement strand
CCGCCCATGAACAGCACTGGAATGAATACCGCGACCAGTGAAATCGTCATCGACACGATGGTGAAGCCGATTTCCTTGGAACCGTCCAGGGTCGCTTGCCAGCGGCTCTTGCCCATTTCCATGTGCCGGGTGATGTTTTCCAGCATCACGATGGCATCGTCGACGACGAAGCCGACCGACAGCGTCAGCGCCATTAGCGAAATATTGTCCAGGCTGTGACCGAACAGGTACATTGCCGCGAACGTGCCGATGATGGACAGGGGCAGCGCCACGCTCGGGATAATGGTCGCCGGGATATTGCGCAGAAATATAAATATAACCATGACCACCAGCGCCAGCGCCAGCAACAGCGTGAATTCCACCTCTTGCACCGAGGCGCGGATGGTGACCGAGCGGTCGAACAGGATGTTGATGTTGATGCCCGCCGGCACCTCGGCGCGAAACGTGGGCAGCAACTTTTTCACCGAGTTCACGACTTCGATGGTATTGGTGCCGGGCTGGCGCTGGATCGCTAGCACGATGCCGCGCTCGCCCTTGAACCAGGCGGCAACTTTGTCGCTCTGCACCGAATCGATGACCCGCCCAAGTTCATTCAGGCGTACCGGGGCGCCATTGCGGTAAGTGACGATAATCGGGCGGAACGCGGCCGCATCGAAAAGCTGCCCGTTCGCCTGCACTGCGTACAGGCGGTCTTTGCCATACAGCGAACCGGTCGGCAGATTGACGTTGGCCTGGGTGATGGCCTGTTCGACTTCGTTGATGCCGACGCCGCGCGCGGCGAGTTTGTCCGGATCGACCTGTACGCGCACCGCATATTTCTGCTGCCCGTATATCAGTACCTGGGCCACGCCGCTGATGGTGGAAATGCGCTGGGCGAGGAAGGTTTCTGCGTATTCGTTTACCTCCGACAGCGGCAGTACATCCGAGGTAAGCGCGAGATAATAGACTGGAAAATCCGCCGGATTGACCTTACGGAAGGATGGCGGAGAGGACATGGTCGCCGGCAGTTGCCGTGCCGCGGAGGCGATCGCGGAGTTGACGTCCTGAGCGGCGGCATCGATGTTTCGGTCTAGCGCAAACTGAATGGTGATCTGGGTGGTGCCCTGTCCGCTGACCGAATTCATGGAGTCGATGCCGGCGATAGTGGAGAACTGTTTCTCCAGCGGGGTGGCCACGGCGGAGGCCATGGTCTCCGGACTGGCCCCGGGCAGTTGCGCCGACACCTGTATGGTTGGAAAGTCGACGTTGGGCAACTGGCTCACGGGCAGCAGGCGGAAGCCCGCAACACCGAAAAGCACAATCGCGCTCATGACCAATATAGTCATGACCGGCCGCCTGACGAACAACTCTGCGATGTTCACGGCTTCGCGCCCGCCGGCGTCGCGATCCTGACCTTGGCGCCCGGCGAAAGCCGCAGTTGGCCTTTGACCACGACCGCCTCCCCTTTGTTCAGTCCCTTGGCAATGATGGAGTTGTCGCCGTCCACCCGGTCCAACTCGATTTCGCGCACTTCGGCCGTCATGCCCGGCTTGACGACATAGACGTATTGGCCCTTGGGCCCGGTCTGCACCGCCTGCGACGGGACCAGCAGCGCGTCCTTCTGATCATAGAGTTTGAGGTTGACATTGACAAACTGGCCCGGCCACAGGGCGCTGTCCTTGTTCGGGAACGCGGCTTTCAGTTTGATCGTGCCGGTAGTCGCATCGACGGCGTTGTCGACGAAGCTCAGCGTGCCGATTGCCGCTGCCCTGTCGGAGTTGGGCGGCAGCGCCTCGACGGGCAGCCGGCTTTTTGCCATATGGGAGCGGATTTCGAATAGCCGCTGCTCGGGCACCGCGAAATTCACATAGATCGGCTGTACTTGGTTGATCACGACCAGCGAATTGGTGTCGTTGGCCTTGACCATGTTGCCCATCTGCAACATGAACTTGCCGACAAAGCCGTCCAAGGGTGAGCGTATGCTGCAGTATTCGAGCTGCAGCCGGGCGTTCTCGACTGCGGCTTTGCTGGCAAGTGCAACGGCCGCGGCGGTGTCCGCGTTGGTGCGGATCTGCGCATAGGCCTCCTTGGAAACGAAGTTCTTCTGCAGCAATTCCTGATAGCGCCGTTCTTGCGAACGCGTCTGCTCCTGTTGCGCCGTATCGCGCATCAGGTTGGCCTCGGCCTGGCGCAAACTGGCTTCGAACGGGCGTGAATCAATCTTGAACAGAACCGCGCCTTTCCTTACCCTCTGGCCCTCCTTGAAACTGACCGCGACGATCTGTCCGTCCACGCGCGACTTTAGCGCCACCGTTGAATAGGCCTCGACATTGCCGATTGCCTGGATGCGCACCGGAACGGTTTGCTGCGTGACCGTCGCAACCGTGACCGGAACGGTGACGGCATCCTCGGCAGGCTTTTTTGCACCCTGCGCGCGAAGTTCCACCCCTGTATAGGTGAACAGCGCGCCTGCGACAGTCGCGACGCCGGCGATTCCGTAAAGAATTAGCAGTTTCGTTTTTGTCACTGTGGCCTCGGCTTGCGCCAGATCGGTTTGGAGCACCAGGAATTCGGGTTGGGGGACGCAGATCGGTCCGACTGCAAATGGATCGGTGCGCAAAATGCTGCCTGCGTAACTGCTTCCGCTATGCCTGGAATGAAGTGGGCGGCCTGCCTATCGAGCGGCACTGCGGGTTCGCGCGGTGATAAAGATGGCGCAATCTAGCGCAAAAGGCGCTCCAAGGCAAAAAGTGCCTCGGGCAGCTCGCGCTCCTGGATCAGATGCGTTCTTTCTCCGGCCAACATGAACTGCAGCCGAGCCGGTGCGCAATCCGAATACGGCGCCTAGTGTTGTTTATTGCTATTGGACTGCTGCTCGCCGCCTTTATCCGGCGGCAGATAAAGCGCGCCCTTGGACCCGCAGGCCTGGAGAAGCCCACAAAGCAGGATGGCGGTAACAATGAAACGCATGGGTTAAGTTTAGCATGAGCGCAGCGCGGGATACGCTTGATGGACTACGCCGGATCTGTCCGTCGGGCCGGGCGTACGCCGATGCAATTTCATCAACACGGGCCGCACGCCTGCCGGCAATCAGTTGTCTGTCCTGCCCTGTTGCAACGGATTCCTGGATTCCACAGGGGCGCGCGTAACGCCCTCGGGCGCAACCACCTCTTGCACCGGCGGCAGGTACTCGCGGAAGAAGTATTCGCTGATTTTGCCTTCGCTGCTTGCGCGTCCGGTGTCCGGGTCGACCTTGGCGCTCACCACCCCGTCCGGAAGCTGCTGGAACATCTCATCCACACCCTTGAGCGCCTTGCTCATGTAATTCATCCAGATGGGAAGCGCGGCTGCCGAGCCGGTTTCGCTATTCCCGAGCTTGCGCGGTTGATCGAAGCCGATCCAGGTGATTGCCACCAGAGTCGGCTGATAACCGGCGAACCAGGCATCGACCAGGTCGTTGGTCGTGCCGGTCTTGCCGGCCAGGTCCTTGCGTCCGAGCGACATCGCGCGCGCCGCCGTGCCGTAGCGCACGACGTCGTGCAGCATGCTGTCCATGATAAATGCGTTGCGCGCGTCGATTACGCGCAGACTTTCGTCGCCCGCGCGCGCGGGCTGGGCCTGAGCGAGAACATTGCCGCGATCATCGACTATGCGCTGTACCAAGTAAGGTTCTATCCGATAACCGCCATTGGCGAAGGTCGCATAACCGTGCGCCATCTGCCAAACTGTGACCGAGCCGGCGCCCAGCGCCATGGTGAGGTAAGGCGGATGCTTGTCCGCGTCGAAGCCGAAGCGGGTGATGTAATCCTGCGCGTACTTCGGACCGATCGCCTGCAATACTCGGATCGAAATCATGTTCTTCGATTTCGCCAGTCCGACGCGCATGCGTATCGGGCCATCGTACTTGTTGTCGTAGTTGTGCGGCTCCCAGGTTTGTCCGCCGGTTTGGGCGGCGTCGACCACCAGCGGAGCATCATTGACGATAGTGGCCGGAGTAAAGCCCTTCTCCAGTGCCGCCGAATAGATGAACGGCTTGAAGCTGGAGCCGGGCTGGCGCCAAGCCTGGGTTACGTGGTTGTATTTATTGCGGTTAAAGTCGAATCCGCCGACCAGCGCATGAACCCGGCCATCGGTTGGACTAATGGCAATTAACGCAGCCTCGGCCTCAGGCAACTGCAGTATTTGCCAATTGCGTTTTTCATCCCGTTGCACGCGGATCAGGGCACCGCGCCGGATCCGCTTGTTCGGGGCGGCCTTGTCGTCAAGCATTTTCTGGGCGAATTTCAGGCCCTCACCCGTTATGGTTGCGACCTCCCCCCCGCGCAGGTACGCGCTTACCTGTTTGGTATTCGCTTCCAATACGACCGCCGCGACGATGTCGTCGCTGTCGGGTACTTCCGCCAGCGCCTCCTCGATCTGCTCGTCCGGCTGACCCGCCCGAGCTAGTTCAATATAACCTTCAGGGCCGCGATAGCCGTGGCGTTTGTCATAGTCGAGCAGGCCGCGGCGCAAGGCCGCGTAGGCTGCCTCCTGATCGGCTTTGGTGATGGTGGTATAGATGCGGTAACCCTTGGTGTACACGTCATCGGCAAATCGCTCATACAGCATCTGCCGGACCATTTCGGCTACATACTCGGCGCGCAGGGCGTAAGTGTTTGTTTGGTGTTTGACCGCAAGCGGGGCTTTCTGCGCTTCAGCGAACTGGACGTCACTGATGTTTCCCAGCCCGTGCATGCGCCGCAGAATGTATAACTGCCGTTGTCTGGCGCGCTTCGGGTTGACCACCGGATTGAAGCTCGAAGGCGCCTTGGGCAGGCCCGCGAGCATCGCCGCCTCGGCCACATTGATATCTTTCAGCGCCTTGCCATAGTATATCTGTGCCGCCGCGGCGAAGCCGTAGGCGCGCTGTCCGAGGTAGATCTGATTGATATAGAGCTGCAGGATCTCGTCCTTGGACAGACTCGCCTCGATTTTGAACGCTAACAGCGCCTCGTACAGCTTGCGGGTGAGCGTTTTTTCCTTGGACAGGAAGAAATTCCTTGCCACCTGCATGGTGATGGTGGAAGCGCCCTGACGCCTCCCGCCGGAACTCAGATTGGAATACGCCGCCCGAATGACGCCTTGGTAATCCACCCCGGTATGCTGGTAAAAGCGCTCGTCTTCCGCCGCCAGAATGGCTTGTTTCATGACCTCGGGGACTTCACCGATTGCGACGATGGCGCGGCGCTCCTCGCCGAACTCGCCGATGAGCAGGCCCTCGGCGCTATAGACTCGCAGCGGTACCTTGGGCCGGTAGTCAGTAAGCGATTCGAGCGTAGGCAGATTGGGATAGGCGAGCAGGATCATGAGGCCCAGGAGCGCGCCGGCGATGATGCCCAGTCCGGCCAGGAGCAGCAGCGGAAAGCTGATAAGGCGTAACCACATGAACGATTTAGCGGCCAAAAGTCGGTTTCACCGCGCCCGGCGCGGGTTTAGGTTTGGGGTTCCAAAGAGGGCGAGGCATGTCGCCAGCTCCGGGCGCCCCCAGGATCGCGCCGACGAAGCCCCTCAAGAGGCAGGCATTATAGTGTATCCCGGCCACCGGGGCGCATAGGCGGCTTTTGCAACAGGCCTAGCCCTGCCCCTATTATTTGCTTTACATCTTCTAGACTTGTTGCTAGCATTTAACGTAAATTATCTGTATCGCGCCTAACCGGGGATAGTTCAAAGGGAATTTCACTTGGACCTTGACATATTCAAGCCTAAAGCACCGCCCCTTTTCGGGATGGACATCAGTTCGTCTGCGGTGAAGATGGTCGAGATCGTCGACGCCGGCAAAGGCGTGCTGCGCGTGGAGCGTTACGTGATCGAGTCGCTGCCCAAAGACGCGGTGGTGGATGGCAATATCACCAATCTCGAGGTTGTGGTGGACGCGGTCTCGCGTGGTTGGAAGAAGCTCGCGACGCGCACCAAGAATGTAGCCATGGCGCTGCCGACCGCGGCCGTGATCACCAAGAAAATCGTAGCGCCGGCGGGCCTGCGCGACGATGAGTTAGGCGTCCAAGTCGAGACCGAGGCGAACCAGTACATTCCTTTCGCCCTGGAAGAAGTGAACCTGGACTATCAGGTGATCGGTCCGGTACCGTCCAATCCCGAGGAAGTAGAGGTGCTGATCGCCGCCTCGCGCAAGGAAAAGGTCGAAGACCGTGTGGCGGTGGCCGAGGCCGCAGGCCTGAAGGCGCTAGTCATGGACGTGGAATCGTACGCCGTGCAGACCGCTTTTGACCTGACCAAAAAACAGTTCCCGGATGAGGGCAGGGAGCAGAACATCGCCCTGGTCGACATCGGTGCCAATGTCATGAACGTAACGGTGCTGCGTAACGATCAGACGGTATATACGCGCGAGCAGGCTTTCGGCGGAGGTCAACTCACCCAGGACATCATGCGTCAGTACGGCATGAGCCAGGAGGAGGCCGAGAACGCCAAGCGCACGGGCGGCCTGCCTGATTCCTACGAAGCCGAAATCTTGCGCCCGTTTCTGGAAAATCTGGCGCTCGAGGTGCAGCGCGCCATGCAGTTTTTCTTCACTTCCACCCAGTACACCAGCATCGAGCATGTTTTACTCACCGGGGGCTCGGCCGTAATTCCAGGCTTGGAGGACATCGTCGGATCGCGCTCGCAAGTCAATACGCGAGTCGCCAATCCTTTTGCGAGCATGCAGGTGTCGCCGCGCATCCAGCCGAAGAAACTGCTTGCCGACGCGCCTTCGCTGATGGTGGCTTGCGGCCTGGCGATGCGGAGATTCGATTCATGATCCGAATAAACCTGCTGCCCTGGCGCGAAGCGCGGCGCAAGGCCCACAATCTGCAGTTTTTCATCCTGATGGGAATGGTTGCCGGCTTGGCAGCCTCGATCGTCCTGCTGGTGCACGGGTACTACGCCGCACGTATTTCGACCCAGGAGGAGCGCAACCGCTTCCTCAAACTCGAGAACACCAAGCTCGACAAGGAAATTGCGGAAATCAAAAAGCTGAAGGAGGAAATCCAGGCGCTGCTGTCGCGCAAGCAGGTAATCGAAACCCTGCAGGGAGATCGTGCCCAGACCGTGTATCTGCTTGAGCAGCTGGTGCGGCAAACGCCGGACGGCGTCTATCTGAAATCGATACGGCAGACCGGCTCCAGGGTCAATTTGACCGGTTACGCACAATCGAACGCGCGGGTATCGACGCTGATGCGCAACCTCGAGGCTTCACCTTATCTGGAGAATCCCGGCCTGGTCGAGATCAAGGCGGCGAACGTCAACAATAAGCGCTTGTCGGAGTTCGTCATGAACCTGGACATAAAACGGCTGCAAACCGAGGCCGATGCCAAGGGCAAGGGCGGCAAGGCCGCGCCTGGCGCGAAAAAGTAGGAATGGCCGATGGATAAGCTGCTCGATCAATTCAAATACCTCAACCCGAAGGATCCGGGGACCTGGCCCGCCCTGCCCAAGCTGCTCGCGCTGATTGCGACCCTGGCGGCCCTGGTGGCCGCGGGCTATGTTGCCGACTGGCAGGGTCAGATGGACGAGCTCGTGGCGGGTGCCGAGCAGGAAGCAAAGCTTAAGAACGATTACAAGGACAAGAAGCAACTTGCGGTCAACCTCGACCTGTACCGTCAGCAGTTGCGGGAAATCGACAGCTCTTTCGGCGCGCTGCTGAAGCAGTTGCCCAACAAGTCGCAGATGGACGCGTTGCTGGTGGACATCAATCAGGCCGGTCTGGGTCGGGGTCTGCAGTTCGAACTGTTCAAACCGGCGCCACAGGAGACCATGAAGGAGTTCTATGCCGAGCTCCCGGTCGCGGTCAGGGTCACGGGCAGCTACCACGATATGGGGCAGTTTGCGAGCGACATCGCGCAATTGTCGCGCATCGTCACACTCAACGATATCGCCATCGCCCCGACGGGCAAGGACGGCAGCGTGCTGGCGATGGACACCAGCGCCAAGACCTTCCGCTATCTCGATGATGAAGAAGTGACCAAACAGAAGCGAGCGGCCAAGAAGCCGGTCAAGAAATGAGAAATCTCGCCATCGTCGTAACCGTGCTGTTGCTCGCCGCATGCGGCGGTGATGAACACCAGGATCTGAAGGCGGAGCTGAAGAACATCACCAAGGATCTGCGCGGCCGCATCGACCCGCTGCCGGTGGTGAAGCCCTACGAACCCGTTCCCTATCAGGCATTAGACATGCCCGATCCCTTCGGACCGGCAAAGATTGAGCTCGCGGTCGGGCCGGCTACGAAGAGCAAAGGTGGCGCCAACGCGCCCGACATCAGGCGGCCGAAAGAACCTTTGGAGGCCTATCCGCTGGAATCGCTGAAAATGGTCGGTACGCTGTCGCAGAAAGAAGTCAACTATGCCTTGGTGCGCGCGGATAGCAGCCTGTACAGGGTAAAGGCGGGAAATTACCTGGGGCAGAATTTCGGCATCATTATCGATATCACCGACACGCAGATCAATATCAAAGAGTTGGTGCAGGATGCATCTGGCGACTGGAATGAGCGCAAGATCGCGCTGCAGATACTCGAGGCCGACGCGGCAAAAGGAAGATGAGGATATCTATGGCTAAAATTCTCGGTGTATTCGGTTTCATAAGCGCATCCCTTTGGGCTGCCGCGGCCTTGGCGCAGGCGAATAGCGTCGAAGCCTTCGATGTATCGCAGCAAAGCGGCAAGGTCATGATCAAGCTGACGCTGAAGGAACCGCTCAAGTCGCCGCCGGGAAGCTTCACCATCGCCAATCCCGCGCGCATCGCGTTTGATTTCCCCAACACCGCCAACGGTCTAGGTCGCAACAGTCAGAAGATCGGCGAGGGCGAACTGGTAAGCATGAACATGGTGCAGGCGGGGGAGCGTACGCGCCTGGTGCTGAATCTGCGCCAGCTGGTCGGCTATGACGCCCGGGTCGAAGGCAAGAACCTGATGATCGTTCTTGCGGGAGCGGCCGCTGCCAGCGGCGGCGGCGCCGCAGTGACCCATTTCGTCGAAGCCAAACCGGCCAGCACGCAGACCGCAGTACGCGATGTCGATTTCCGCCGCGGCAAGTCCGGCGAAGGCCGTATCGTTGTCGATCTTTCCGACAGCTCCACCGGCATAGACATCCGCGCGCAGGGGCAGAACCTGATAATCGATTTTCTGAAAACCTCGCTCCCGGACAAGCTGCGCCGGCGACTGGACGTGACCGATTTCGGCACGCCGGTGCAGTCGATCAACACTTTCGGCCAGGGTGAGAACGTGCGCATGGTGATCGCGCCCACGGGACTGTGGGAGCACAGCGCCTACCAGACCGACACCCAGTTCGTGGTCGAGGTGAAACAGGTCATCCCCGACCCCAACAAGCTGACGCAGGGCAGCAAGGCCGGCTTTAGCGGCGAGAAATTGTCGCTCAACTTCCAGAACGTCGAAGTACGCAGCGTGCTCAACGTAATTGCGGACTTCACCGACCTCAACATCATCACCAGCGACGCCGTCGGCGGCAGCCTGACCTTGCGTCTGAAGGACGTGCCTTGGGATCAGGCGCTGCAGATTATCCTCGACACGCGCGGCCTGGACATGCGCAAAAACGGCAATGTGGTATGGATCGCGCCGCGCGACGAACTGGCGACGAAAGAAAAGCTGGCGCTGGAGTCGCAGCAGCAGATAGGTGAACTGGAGGCGGTGCGCACCGAGAGCTTTGCGCTCAATTATCAGAAGGCGCGGGACGTGCAGGCCCTGCTTACCTCTAAAGACCAGAAAGTATTGTCCAAGCGCGGCAGTGCGGTTGTCGACGAGCGCACCAATACGGTGTTTGTTCAGGACGTGCCGACGCGCCTGGAGGAAGTGCGCAAGCTGATCGCCCAGATCGACGTGTCGGTGCGTCAGGTGATGATCGAAGCGCGCATCGTCGAAGCCAACGATTCGTTCAGCAAGAATTTGGGCGCCAAGCTGGGTTACAACACGACGAAGCAGGGGGGGCATCGCCTGATCGGCCCCAGCGCGCGCTACAATATCGGCGGCCAGCTCAATTCCACCGGTCAATTGACGGTCAGCGAAGCCGGACAGCAGCTGGTGACGGGCGTGCCGGACTTCAACGCGGGGATGCAGAACGTCAATCTGCCGGCCACCGGCCTGGGCGGCTTCAACCCCGGTACGATTTCGACCATCCTGTTCAACAAGAACTTCACCCAGTTCATCACCATGGAGCTGACTGCGCTGGAAGCGGACGGCAAAGGCAAGATTATCTCCAGCCCGAGGGTATTGACCGGGGACAAGGTCGAGGCGCTGATCGAGCAGGGTACCGAACTGCCCTATCAATCGGCAACTTCGAGCGGCGCAACCAGCGTGTCTTTCCGCAAGGCCAACCTGAGCCTGAAAGTGAAGCCGCAGATCACGCCCGACGGCAATATCATCATGACCCTGGACATCAACAAGGATTCGGTCGGTCAGGTAACGGCGGCGGGCTTCGCCATCGACACCAAGCACGTCAAAACCGAAGTGCTGGTGGAGAACGGCGGGACCGTGGTGATCGGTGGCATCTTCAGCCAGGACGAGCGCAATACGACCACCAAGGTACCGCTGTTTGGCGATATACCGGTTCTCGGTCACTTGTTCAGGAATAACAGCAAAACCGACAACAAGACCGAGTTGCTGGTGTTCATCACGCCACGCATAGTTGACGATCGCCTTACCGTACGCTGATTGCTTCTTCGTTGTACTGCGAAAGAGCCGGGCTTCCGGCTCTTTTTTTGTCAGGCTGCAAAGTGCCGCGCGTGTCCTCCGGCGCCGCCAGCCGCTCGGTAAGCCCGGGCCTGTAGGTGCTGCTAGAATGACCGTGTGAAAACCTCGGACAACATATTCCTGGTCGGCCTGATGGGAGCGGGAAAGACGACGGCGGGCAGACAGCTGGCAGCCGAGCTAGCCAAGACCTTCCACGACACCGATCAGGAGATCGAGCATCGCACCGGCGTGCGCATATCCCTCATATTCGAAATCGAAGGCGAGGCCGGCTTTCGCTTGCGGGAAAAGCAAGTGGTCGACCGGCTGACGCAGCTTGCAAATGTGGTGCTGGCGACCGGCGGCGGCGCCGTACTCGATGCCGACAACCGCAGCTGTCTGGCCAGCCGCGGCGTGGTGGTGTATCTGCATGGTCAGCCGAAGGATCTGTGGCACCGTACCCGGCACGACAAGTCGCGGCCGCTGCTGCAAGATGCCGATCCGCTGGAGAAGCTGCGGAGCCTCTATCAGCAACGCGATCCGCTTTACCGGGAAATCGCCGACATTGTCATCGATACCGGCCGCCAGAGCGCGCGTGCCCTGCTAAACCAACTCCTGCCGCAACTGCGGGATCGATGCAAACTCTCCGCGTAGAACTGGGCGAGCGCGCCTACCTCATTCACATCGGCCAGGGTCTGCTGTCAGATGCAGGCCTGGTCACGCCGCATCTGGAGTTGGCCAAAGTCGCCATTGTCACAAACGCTACGGTGGCGCCCTTGTACCTGCAGCAGTTGAGCGTGGCCTTGCGGACCAAGAATGTGGAAGCGATCAGTATCGTGCTCGAAGACGGCGAGCGCTACAAGGACTGGGCTACCCTCAATCGCATTTACGATGCGCTGCTCGAGCACCGCTGCGACCGCAAGACCGCGCTCATCGCCCTGGGCGGAGGCGTTATCGGCGACCTCGCCGGTTTTGCCGCCGCGACCTACATGCGCGGCATTCCCTTTATCCAGGTACCGACGACCCTGCTCGCACAGGTCGACTCCTCCATCGGCGGCAAGACAGGCATCAATCACCCGCTGGGAAAGAACATGATCGGCGCCTTCTACCAGCCGCGTGTGGTGCTGGCCGACACGGCGGCGCTTGCAAGCCTGCCGCCGCGCGAACTCTCGGCCGGCCTGGCAGAAGTGATCAAGCACGGCCTCATCCGCGACGATGAATTCGTAGCCTGGCTGGAACAGAACGTGGAGCAATTGCGCGCCTGCGATCCAGACGCCCTGGCGCACGCGGTGCGTCGCTGCTGCGAGATCAAGGCCGCGGTGGTGGCCGAGGATGAGCGCGAGACCGGCGTACGCGCGTTGCTCAATTTCGGCCATACCTTCGGGCATGCCATCGAATCCAGCCTCGGTTATGGCAATTGGCTGCACGGTGAAGCGGTGGCCGCAGGCATGGTCATGGCCGCCGACTTGTCACGCCGTATGGGTTTCATTGAACAGGCCGACCTCGACCGTAGCGTCGCCCTGCTCAAGCGCGCCGGCTTGCCCACCACCCAGCCCGGCATCCTGCCCGCGCGCCTGCTGGAACTGATGGCGCTGGACAAGAAGACCGAAGGCGGCCAGCTGCGCTTTGTCCTGCTGGACCGAATCGGCGCCGCCTCGCTACGCGCCGATGTGCCGGCAGCCTTGCTGCAGGAAACCATGGCGGCTTGCGCGGCGACTTGAGGCCGCCGCCGGCCAAGCACGTAGCGAGCGCAGGGTCTAAGCGCTTGAAGTGACACGGGTGCGCAGGTAAAATCATAAGTTCCGCCGGAAAAGTCGCAGGCCTATGCGGGTCTTTGCGCGGCCTCCCGGAGCCCATTTGCAGCTAAAGGTGCGAGCGTGACCCATCCGGCCCTACCCGATATTCGCCTCGAGGCACAGGACTTGTACGACCAGGGCTTGTACAACCCTGCCTACGAGCATGACGCCTGCGGCGTCGGCTTCGTCGCCAATATCAAAGGCGCCAGAAGTCACAGCATCATCGACCAGGGCCTGTTGATCCTCAAGAATCTGGCCCACCGCGGCGCGGTCGGGGCGGATCCGCTTGCCAGCGACGGCTCCGGCATCCTTATCCAGATGCCGGACCGGTTCTTGCGCGAGGAAATGGCGGCGCGGGGCGTGCGGCTTCCGCCTGTGGGCCAATACGGTGTAGGTATGATGTTCCTTCCCCAGGAACCTGCTTCGCGCCTCGCCTGCGAATACGAAATCGAACGCGCAATCAAAGACGAGCAGCAGGTGGTGCTCGGCTGGCGCGATGTGCCGCGTGACAATTCCGGGCTCGGTGAATCCGGCAAAAAACTCGAACCGGTGATCCGTCAGGTGTTCATCGGCCGCGGCGGCGACGTGACCGTGACCGACGCGCTGGAGCGTAAGCTCTACATCATCCGCAGACAGCTGGGCAACGCGATCCAGGCGCTGCGCCTCAAGCACGGCAAGGAATTCTATGTGCCCTCGATGTCGGCGCGCACGCTGGTCTACAAGGGTTTGCTGCTTGCCGACCAGGTGAGCAGGTATTACAAGGACCTGCAGGATGAGCGCGTGGTTTCGGCCCTCGCGCTGGTGCACCAGCGGTTTTCCACCAATACATTCCCGACCTGGAATCTGGCGCATCCGTTCCGCATGATCGCCCACAACGGCGAGATCAATACGCTACGCGGCAACGTCAACTGGATACGCGCGCGGCAGCAGGCGATCTCCAGTCCCATACTCGGCGCCGATCTGAACAAGGTATGGCCGCTGATTTACGACGGCCAGTCCGACTCGGCCTCGTTCGACAACGCGCTGGAACTCCTGGTGATGGCAGGCTATTCCCTCGCGCACGCCATGATGATGCTGATCCCGGAAGCCTGGGAAAAGCACAACACCATGGACGACAGCCGGCGCGCTTTCTACGAATATCATGCGGCGATGATGGAACCGTGGGACGGCCCTGCGGCGGTCGCGTTCAGCGACGGCCGCCAGATCGGCGCCACGCTGGACCGCAACGGCCTGCGGCCGGCGCGCTACATTGTGACCAGCGACGATCTGGTCGTGATGGCTTCCGAAGCCGGTGTGCTGCCGATACCCGAAGAAAAAATCGTCAAGAAATGGCGTTTGCAGCCCGGCAAGATGTTCCTCATCGATGTGGAACGCGGGCGCATCATCGACGACAAGGAACTGAAAGACACGCTGGCCGCGGCGAAGCCCTATCGTGAGTGGATTGAACGCATCCGCATCCGGCTCGACGAAGTGGAGAGTGAGAAACAGCAGCCGCCGCGCTCGGACGTGCCTTTGCTCGACCGGCAGCAGGCCTTCGGCTATACGCAGGAGGAAGTGAAGTTCCTGATGCTGCCCATGGCCACGGCCGGGGAGGAGCCGGTTGGCTCCATGGGCAACGACTCGCCCCTGGCGGTGCTGTCGGGCAAGGACAAGACCCTGTACCACTATTTCAAGCAGTTGTTCGCCCAGGTGACCAACCCGCCGATCGATCCGATCCGCGAGGACCTGGTGATGAGCCTGGTGAGTTTTATCGGGCCGAAACCGAACCTGCTGGGCATCGACGAAGTCAATCCGCCGATCCGTCTCGAGGTCAGCCAGCCGGTGCTGGATTTTTATGAAATGGACAAAATCCGGCACATCGACCGCAATACCGAGGGCAAATTCAAGTCCTTCGAGCTCGACATCACCTATCCGGTGGCCTGGGGCCACGAGGCGATCGAAGCACGCCTGGCGAGTTTGTGCGCCCAGTCCGAGGACGCGGTTCGCGCCGGCTACAGCATCGTCATCATTTCCGACCGCCATGTGAACCGCGAAAACGTCGCGGTGCCGACGCTGCTGGCGCTCTCGGCCGTGCACCAGCACCTGGTGGCCAAGGGCCTGCGCACCAGTGCGGGCCTGGTGGTGGAAACCGGCTCGGCGCGCGAGGTGCATCATTTCGCCCTGCTCGCGGGTTACGGCGCGGAAGCAATACACCCCTATCTCGCGCTCGAGACGCTGCTGCACATGCAGGACCTGCTGCCCGAGGGAATCGACGGCAGCAAGGCGATCCACAATTTCGTCAAGGCGATCGGCAAGGGCCTGCTGAAAGTAATGTCCAAAATGGGCATTTCCACCTACATGTCCTATACCGGTGCACAGATATTCGAGGCGGTGGGCCTGTCGCGCGAACTCGTCGACAAATATTTCACCGGCACTGCTTCCAGCGTCGAGGGCATCGGCCTGTTCGAAGCGGCCGAGGAGAAGATCCGCATGCACCACAAGGCTTTCGGCGCCGATCCGGTGCTGGCCAATGCGCTCGAGGCGGGCGGCGAATATGCGTTCCGCATCCGCGGCGAAGAGCATATGTGGACGCCGGACGCAATCGCCAAGCTGCAGCACGCCACCCGGCAATCGAGCTTCGACACCTACAAGGAATACGCGCAGATCATCAACGATCAGTCCCGGCGTCACATGACCTTTCGCGGCTTGTTCGAATTCAAATTCGGGCAGCTGCCTGCGGTCCCGCTGGAGGAAGTCGAACCGGCAAAAGAGATCGTCAAGCGCTTTGCCACCGGCGCTATGTCTCACGGTTCGATCTCGATCGAGGCGCACACCACGCTCGCACTGGCGATGAACCGCATCGGCGGCAAATCCAATACCGGCGAGGGCGGCGAAGATCCCAATCGCTACGCGCCGGCCAAGGCCGGCGAAACGCTCGCCGCGCGCCTGGGCCGGCACAACGTCGAGCGCGATCTCGTGCTCGAGGAAGGCGATTCGCTGCGCTCCAGAATCAAGCAGGTCGCGTCGGGGCGCTTCGGCGTCACTGCGGAGTATCTGGCGAATGCCGACCAGATCCAGATCAAAATGGCGCAGGGCGCCAAGCCCGGCGAGGGCGGCCAGTTGCCCGGCCACAAGGTATCCGAGTACATCGCCCAGATCCGTTTCTCGGTGCCGGGCGTCGGCCTGATTTCGCCGCCGCCGCATCACGACATTTATTCGATCGAGGATCTGGCGCAGCTGATTCACGACCTGAAGAATGCCAATCCCAAGGCCTCGATCAGCGTCAAGCTCGTATCCGAGATCGGCGTCGGCACGGTGGCCGCGGGCGTGGCCAAAGCCAAGTCCGACCATGTCACCATATCCGGCCACGACGGCGGCACCGGCGCTTCACCCTGGTCCTCGATCAAGCACGCCGGCACGCCCTGGGAGCTGGGCCTCGCGGAAACGCAGCAGACCCTGGTGCTGAACCGCTTGCGCGGACGCATTGCGGTGCAAGTCGACGGGCAGATCAAGACCGGCCGCGACGTGGTCATCGGCGCCATGCTCGGCGCCGATGAATTCGGATTCGCCACCGCGCCGCTGGTGGTCGAAGGCTGCATCATGATGCGCAAGTGCCATCTCAACACCTGCCCGGTGGGTGTGGCCACGCAGGACCCCGTGTTGCGCCGAAAATTTCAAGGCAAGCCCGAGCATGTGGTCAATTTCTTTTTCTTCGTTGCCGAAGAGGCGCGCGCGATCATGGCGGCGCTCGGCGTACGCAGCATGAACGAGTTGATCGGCCGCTCCGACCTGCTCGAAATGAAGCAGGGCATCGAGCACTGGAAAGCCAGGGGCCTGGACTTCTCGCGCATTTTCCACCGGCCGCGGGTCGATGCGGAAGTGGCGCGCTATCAATGCGAGAAGCAGGACCATGGTCTTGCCGGCGCGCTCGATCATCGTCTGATCGAGCTGGCGAAGCCCGCGCTGGAACACCGCGAGAAAGTCAGGATAGACATGCCGATACGCAACATCAACCGCACGGTCGGCACCATGTTGTCCTGG
>CAKKSJ010000079.1 GCA_919902965.1 Burkholderiales bacterium | reverse complement strand
TTGGAGGCGGGAGTCGGAATCGAACCGGCGTACACGGCTTTGCAGGCCGCTGCATGACCACTCTGCCATCCCGCCTTCGGCGGCGTCCGCCAGCGCTAGCGCGGAACCGAGATGAAAAAGGGAAGGCCCAACCGGGCCTTCCCTTCGAATCTGGAGCGGGAGAAGAGTCTCGAACTCTCGACCTCAACCTTGGCAAGGTTGCGCTCTACCAACTGAGCTACTGCCGCATGAGGAGGCGAATTATACCGGGGTTTGGCCGTTTCGTTCAACCATGTTTTATCACTGTAGGCATGGCCATCTTGAGGTAATAGAACATGGACCACAGGGTCAGCGCCGCCGCGAGCAGTATCAGCCCGGTGCCCCATAGATGCGGCTGGAATGCGCCGAGCGCATTGTGGTAGAGCAGCATCGGGATCGCCACCATCTGCGACACGGTTTTGATCTTGCCGATCAGCGATACCGCGACACTTTTCGCCGCGCCCAGATGGGCCATCCATTCGCGCAGCGCCGAGATGGTGATCTCCCTTCCGATAATGATTACGGCGATCACTGCGTTCAGGCGGTTGAGGTCTACCAGCACGATCAAGGCCGCCGCCACTATCAGCTTGTCTGCGACCGGGTCCAGAAACGCGCCAAATGCCGAGACCTGGTTCAGCTTGCGTGCAAGGTAGCCATCGAGGAGATCCGTGAGCGCCGCGACGGTGAAAATGACCGTCGCCGCCAGGTTTTGCTGCGGCAGCGTAAGCCAGGTGGGCGGGAAGTAATACACGCCCACAAACAGCGGAATCATCACGATGCGCATCCAGGTAAGCGCATTGGGAATGTTGAATCGCATCGGTAAATGTCCAAATAAACGCGGCTTCTGTGCTTTGCAAGCAACCGCACAAGCAGTTAGCAAGATACCTTAATCCGCTGATTCCTAGTGCAACTCGCGGTAAATTTTTTCCGCCAGGCTGCGGCTGATGCCGTGCACCTGGGCCAGATCGTCTATGCTCGCGCCGATTACGCCTTTCAGCCCGCCAAAACGGGCCAGCAGTTCCTTGCGCCGCTTCGCGCCTACGCCGGCTATGCCCTCCAGCGTAGAGGTCAGCCGCGCCTTGCCGCGCCGCGCGCGATGGCCGGTGATGGCGAAGCGGTGGGCTTCATCGCGGATCGCCTGGATCAAGTGCAGTCCCGCATTGTCGCGCGCGAGCTGGATGCTGCTTTTCGCATCGGCGCAGATCAGTTGCTCCAGCCCCGGCTTGCGATCCTCGCCCTTGGCCACGCCGAACAGAAAAATGTCGTTCATGCCCAATTCCGCCAGGACTTCCCGCGCCACATTCACCTGGCCCTTGCCGCCGTCGATCAGGATCAGATCCGGCACGGCGCCCTCCCCGCGCGAGATCTTCTCGTAGCGGCGCTGCAATACCGAGCGCATGGCGGCGTAGTCATCGCCTGCCTGGATGCCGGCGATGTTATAGCGCCGGTATTCCGAGTTGCGCAGTTCGAACCGGTCGTAGACGACACAGGACGCCACCGTCGCCTCGCCCTGGGTGTGGCTGATGTCGAAACACTCGATGCGCTGCACTGTGTCCGGCAGACCCAGGGCTTCGCGCAGGGCCGCGAGCCTGACCTCCTGGTTGCTGGCGTGGGACAGGCGTTGCGCGAGGGCCAGCTGGGCGTTCTTATACGCCATCTCCAGCCAGGCGCGGCGCTGTCCCTGCGGCCGCTGCACGAGTTGCACCGGGTGCCCCGCCTGCTGCGCGAGCGTCGCCTCGATTTCCTGCAGTTCGAACTCAGCTCCGAGCACGATGACCGCCGGCGCCTGCCGCCTGAGGTAGTGCTGCGCGAGGAAGGCCTGCAGTACTTCCGGCGCGGTGCCGCCTTCGGCGTTGTGCGGAAAAAAACTCTTGTCGCCCAGATGGCGGCCGTTGCGCACCATCACCAGATTGACGCAGGCCGCGCCGCCCACCTCGGCGCAGGCGATGACGTCGGCATCGCCACCGGTGCTGCTCTCGGCATACTGCTTTTGCTGCGTGGTCGCCAAGGCCTGAATCTGGTCGCGATAAAATGCGGCCTGTTCATAGTATTGCTGGTCAGCGGCCAACTGCATTTTGCTGCCCAAAGCCTGCAGCACATCGTCTTCGCGTCCTTGCAGGAACAGCTCCGCGTTGCGCGCATCCGCCGCATAGCCTTCGGCGTCGATCAGCCCCACGCAAGGCGCAGAACAGCGCCGGATCTGATGCAGCAGGCAGGGGCGTGAGCGATTCTGGAATACCGAGTCCTCGCAGGTGCGCAGGCGGAAGATTTTCTGCAGCAATTGTATGCTTTCGCGTACCGCACCCGTATGCGGAAATGGGCCGAAGTAGCGGTGCTTGCCGTCGAGCGCACCGCGGTGAAAACCCAGGCGCGGATAGGCGTGTCCGCTCAGCATCAGGTAGGGGTAGGACTTATCGTCGCGGAACAGGATGTTGTAGCGCGGTGCGAGCGACTTGATCAGGTTGTTTTCCAGAATCAGTGCTTCGGCCTCGGAGCGCGTGACCGTGGTCTCGACCACGGCAACCTGGGTCAGCATCAAGGCAATGCGCGGACTTTGCGCGGTCTTCTGAAAATACGAGCTCACGCGTTTTTTCAGATCGCGCGCCTTGCCCACATAGAGCACGTCGCTGCTTGCGTTGAGCATGCGATACACCCCGGGCAGATGCGGCAGACTGCCGATCAGCGCCTGCGCATCGAACGCCGCTGCAGGATCGGCAGGCGCGCTCACCGCTGCTCCAGTTCGGCAAGGATATCGCGAAATACCGCGTGGAACATGGCTTCGGTAAGTCTTTTGGTCTGCGTGTTATAGCGGCTGCAATGATAGCTATCGTAGAGCCGGATGCCGGAGGCCGATGCCGCCGGCAGGCTATGCACCGCGCGATGCGCAAATTTGAAACCCGTGCGCTTGAGACCGCAGGCCATCAGCACCGCCTGGTGGGCGATCGCGCCCAGCGCAAGGATTACGCGCGGCGGCTGTTGCCGCAGTTCCGCGGCCAGGTAGCGATTGCAGCAGCGGATCTCCTCGGGCAGGGGCTTGTTTTGCGGCGGCAGGCATTTCACCGCGTTGCTGATGCGGCAGTTGTTCAGCACCAGTGCGTCGTCAGCTGCCTCCGATATGGCGCGGCTGGCGAAGCCGAATTCGTGCAGGCTGCGATACAGCAGGATGCCGGCATGGTCGCCGGTGAACGGGCGTCCGCTGCGATTGGCGCCGTGCATCCCGGGCGCGAGTCCCACGATCAGCAGTTCGGCGGCGGCGTCGCCAAAGGGCGGCACCGGCCGCGCGTGATAAGCGGGATGGTCGCGCCGCACCTGATCGAGAAAGCCGGCCAGCCTCGGACAGTCGCGGCAGTCGAAATTGAAGCTGTCCTGCATGCGTCGTATCGAACGCTAGCGCTGCTGCGCGTTCAAGCCAAAGCGGCGATAAAGTTGGCCAGCGTCGCAGCAGCCAGCACAAAGCGCTGGTTCGACTGCAGCGTGTCCAGCCCGGGTGAAAGGCGGGCGCCGCGCATCGCGTCGGCACGATGTTGATTCATTGCGCCGGGCGCGAGCCCGGCCAGCAGCTCGGCGGCGGCTCCGGGCGCGTTGCACAGCAGCGCCATGTCGCAGCCAGCTGCCAGCGCGGCCTGGGCTCGCTCCACGACTCCGCCGGCGACGCTTGCGCCTTCCATCGACAGATCGTCGCTGAAGAGCATGCCGTCGAAGCCCAGCTGCCTGCGCAAAATCTGCTTTAACCATTTGGAAGAGAATCCGGCCGGATGCACGTCGACATCCGGATAGATCACATGTGCCGGCATTACAGCGGAAAGCCCGTGATTGATCAGCGCCTTGTATGGAACCAGGTCGACGGCTTCGATTTCGGCATAGCGGCGTTCGTCCACCGGTACGGCCAGATGCGAGTCGGCGCGCACATGGCCGTGTCCCGGGAAATGCTTACCGACACTTGCCATGCCCGCTTCGTTCAAGCCTGCGATCAGCGCGGCCGACAACTGCGCGATCGCCGCGGGATTCGCGTGGAAGGCGCGATCGCCGATCACGCCGCTTTCGCCGAAATCCACGTCCAGCACCGGTGTGAAGCTGAAATCCACGCCGCAGGCCAGTAATTCGCTCGCCAGCACATAGGCGATATCAGCCGCTGCCTTGCACGCTGCGATTCGGTCGCGATCCCAGGCGTCGCCCAAACGCCGCATCGGCGGTATGCGCGAAAATCCTTCCAGAAAGCGCTGTACGCGGCCACCCTCATGATCGACGGCAATCAGTAGTTCGGGCTGGCGCAGCGCGCGGATCGCCGCGGTAAGCGCGCACAACTGCTGCGGCGAACGGTAATTGCGCGAAAACAGAATCACGCCGCCGACCAGGGGGTGGCGCAACATTTCCATCTCGGCCGCGCTCAATGCCACGCCCGCCAGGTCGAGCATTACCGGCCCCAGATGGCCGTTCACACGAGACCTATTCATGCCCATGCCCTTCAAGGATGACGAAGGCGCAGGCCATCTCGACTTCGTCGCTAAGGCTCAAATGGGCGCGGCTGATGCCACGCTGCTTGAGCAATGCGGCGAGTGGCTCGGAAAACTTCAGATAGGGTTTGCCGGAGCGCTCGTTAGCGACGCTGACGTTGTGCCAGTTGACCGGAAAATGAATGCCTGTGCCCATGGCTTTGGAAAACGCTTCCTTGGCGGCGAAACGTTTGGCCACGTAGTGGGCGGGTTTCAGGTGCGCGCAGAAGCGCTGGTACTCCTGCTCAACCAGGACGCGCCGGGCAAAACGGTGGCCGAAACGCGCCAGCGCGCGCTCGATGCGGCGAATGTCGATCAGGTCTGTGCCGGTGCCGAGGATCACGCCTGACCGCCCTGCGCGGCCCCACCGAGCTTGATTGCTGCCAGGTACAGGCTCACCGTTTGCGCGAGCCCGAGTTCGAGTGCATCGGCAATCAAAGCGTGTCCGATCGAGACCTCGAGCACGCCGGGCACGGCGCGCAGAAAGGTCGGCAGGTTGTCACGGTTCAGATCGTGGCCGGCGTTTACACCCAGCCCTGCCTGCTGCGCGGCAAGCGCCGCATCGGCATACGGGCGCAGGGCCGGCGCTTCGTCCTTGGTAGCGAACGCGCGTGCATAGGGCTCGGTGTAGAGTTCCACCCGGTCTGCGCCGATGTCGCGCGCGCTCGCCATGGCCGCAGCAACAGGGTCCATGAACAGACTGACGCGTACGCCAAGCCCACGCAGCTCGGCGAGCACCGGCAGCAGCCGCTGCCGGTCCCGCGGCAGGTCCCAGCCGTGATCCGAAGTGAACGCGCCGCTCTCGTCCGGAACCAGCGTGCATTGCTGCGGTCTGACCTCGCGCACGAAATCGATCAGGCCGTGAAACGGATTGCCTTCGATATTGAATTCCGCCTGCGGCCACTGACGCAGCAAATCTGCGAGTTCGCGCACGTCGTGTGCGCGCATATGGCGGCCGTCCGGGCGCGGATGCACGGTAATACCGTCTGCACCGGCGGCCAGCGCAATCTGCGCGGCGCGCGTTACGCTGGGGATGCCGAGCTCGCGCGTGTTGCGCAGCAAGGCCACTTTGTTGAGGTTGACGCTCAGTTTGGTCATGGCTGCTGCCTCAAAGCTGCTGCAATTCCTCGAATATACGCCGGCTGTTGAGCGGCTTTTGCTCCAGGCGATGGCTGATCAGCAGGCGCATCAGGGCCTTCGCCTGCTGCAAGGTGAGCGGGTCGCTGTAGTCGTCGCGCACAATGTCGAGCAAGGTCTGCCCCGAAAGCACCAGACCCGCGTGCGCGGCGCCGTTCGCCGCCACCGGCCCGCGCTCGGGATCGTAGCTATAAGACTTGCCTGGGTCTATCCCCGCGCCGCTCGCGCTGTCTCGCTCCAGCGCCAGCGCGTAGCCCAGTTCGCGCAGCAGCGCCTTTTCGAAGCGGCGCAGCACCGGCCCGGGTTCGGGCTCCTCGGCCAGGCGCGCGAGCGCCGCCTGATAGTCGAGGAACAGTTGTTCATGCGCGTCTTCGCGCGGCAATAGTTTCAATAGCAGCTCGTTAAGATAAAAACCGCAAAGCAAGGCCTTGCCCTGCAACAGCTGCTGCCCGCCCTGCCATTCCGCGCGCAGCAGCAGGCGCAGCTCACCGCGTCCCGACCAGGACAGTCCCAGAGGCTGGAACGCCATGATGCTGCCGCGCAGGACCGAGCGCGGGCGTTTGGCGCCGCGCGCAATCATGGCGACGCGGCCGTGCGAGCGGGTAAAGGTTTCGACCACCAGGCTGGTCTCGCGATAAGCGTAAGTGTGCAGTACATACCCAGGCTGGTTGTCCAGTCTTGCGCGTGTGCTCATTGGACCAGCATGTCGCGTCGCGTCGGGTTCATGGCTCGAATCCGAGGTTCTTGAGCGTGCGCTCGTCATCGGCCCAGCCGTGTTTGACCTTTACCCAGATCTGCAGAAACACTTTGCCGCCGAAGAGCTTCTCCATGTCGCGTCGCGCGTCGCTCCCGATCAGCTTGAGCTTTTCCCCGCCTTTGCCGATGACCATCGCCTTGTGGCTGGCCTTGTCGACGATGATGGCCACATGAATGCGGCGCAGCCTGCCTTCGGTCTCGAATTTCTCGATGCTGGTGCTGGCGCCGTAAGGCAGTTCATCACCAAGTTGCCGAAACAGTTTTTCACGCACCAGCTCTGCGGCGAGAAAGCGCTCGCTGCGGTCCGTGACATCGCCGGCAGGGTAGATCGCCGGCTGCTGCGGCAAGTGCTGGCGCAGGGCATGCAGCAATTGCTGCGCCTGTTCCCCGCTCTTTGCGCTGACGGGAACGATATCCGAAAATGCGCGCTCGGCCTGCAGTTGCGCCAGCAAGGGCAGCAGTTGCTTTTTGTCTGCCAGCCTATCAATCTTGTTTACCGCCAGGACCACCGGCCGTCCGGCAGGCAGCAAATCGAATACCTGGCGGTCTTCGCGGCTGATGCGCCCGGCTTCTATCATCACAAGAACCAGGTCCACTTCCTGCAGCGCCTGGGTGATGCTGCGGTTCATCAGACGATTCAACACGCTGGTGTTCTTGGTCTGAAACCCGGGTGTGTCCACAAATACATACTGCGTCTCGGCATCGGTGAGTATGCCGGTGATGCGATGGCGCGTGGTCTGCGCCTTGCGCGAGGTGATGCTGATTTTCTCGCCGATCAAGTGGTTCAGCAGCGTGGATTTGCCCACATTGGGCCGCCCGATGATGGCAATGGTGCCGCAGCGAAAATCGGCAGGCTTCACTTGGGCATCTGCCCGAACGCCAGCTGCGCCGCTTCCTGCTCGGCGATGCGCCGGCTGGCACCAAAGCCCGTGGTGCGGATGGCAAGCTGCGGAATTTGACATTCCACCTCGAACAGCTGCTGGTGCGCTGCGCCCCTGGTCGCGACCACCGCATACTGCGGGAGCGGAAGCCTGCGTGCTTGCAGCAGTTCCTGTAGCAGGGTCTTGGGATCTTTGCCCAGAGTTTCCGGATCGAGCTGATCGAGCAAGGAAGCGTACAGGCCGCGAACCACACCCTGGACCGCGACAAAACCGCCATCAAGGAAAACCGCGCCTAGCAGCGCTTCGAGGCCGTCGGCCAGGATGGAAGGACGGCGAAAACCGCCGCTTTTCAACTCGCCCTCGCCCAGACGCAGATAAGCACCGAGTTCCAGCTCCTGAGCCAGCTCGGCCAGGGTTTCCTGGCGCACCAGGTTGGCGCGCAGGCGCGAGAGCTCGCCTTCCTTCAGATCGGCGAACTTACCGTAAAGCTCATAGGCGATGCAGCAATTGAGTACGCTGTCGCCAAGAAACTCAGCGCGCTCGTTATGCTGGGCGCTGTGGCTGCGGTGGGTCAGCGCCTGCTGCAACTGGGACGCCTGCGCGAAGCTGTATCCCAGCTTTCGCTGTAGCGGCCCGTAGTCCATTGCGCGGGAAACGGGTGCTACTGTTTATCCACGCCACCACCGGGCGCAGTGCTGGCGGCAAAGTCGATCAGCAAGGATATATTGGCGACCAGGGGAATTTTCTGCGCGTAGACGAAGGAAATCACCACATCGCCGCCTTCCTTGCTTATCTCCAATTCTCCCGGCGTCACCACGGTGATATTGTCGACCGCGGCGCGTCGATCGAAGGCTTTGCGTATTTCGGCGACGCTGCCGGTGCGCCCTTCGCTTGCCGCGACCGCGACGATGGCATTCTTTGCCGTCGAGAAATCGCTATAGGCGGGTCCGATTTTCATGGCGCCAACGGCACCCAGCGCGAGCACCACGCCGATCAAGAAAATCACCAGAAAACTGACCCCACGTTGCTTATTGCGCATGATTGCTCACTCCTTATTTGAATCTTCCGAAGCGCCTCAACTCACTGAAGTTGAACCAGATGAAGAAGGCCTTGCCGACGATATTTGCTTCGGGCACGAAGCCCCAAACGCGGCTGTCGCTGCTGTTGTCACGGTTATCGCCCATCATGAAGTAATGGCCGGGCGGGACCGTGCACGTCATACCGCTATTATTGTAAATGCAATTTTCCCGTTGGGGGAACTGTTTTACATAGGGCGGTGCGGCAGGTTCGCTCGTGTCCAGAAGGATGGTGTGATCGACCTTGCCGAGTGTCTCGGTGTACTGGTTCAGGTACTGGATCCTGTCTTTGAGCAGATAGTCGCCGGCCTCTTTGCGCGGCACTTCCCGGCCATTGATACTAAGGCGTTTGTCCGCGTATGCGATTTTGTCTCCGGGCAGGCCGACAACGCGCTTGATATAGTCGACCGACGGGTCTTCGGGATAGCGGAACACCATGACGTCGCCGCGTTCGGGCTCATTGATGTCGATGATTTTCTTGTTGATCACCGGCAGGCGGATGCCGTA
>CAKKSJ010000078.1 GCA_919902965.1 Burkholderiales bacterium | reverse complement strand
GGGCAGCGAGCACGCCCGGATCGGCGACCTTATCGGCGTGCGGATCATGGAGGTCGACGGCCATCACGAAATATCCGGTGCTGCCTATCCGTTCTCGCGCCTGATGAACGCATCCTTGCTGGCGGAATTGCGCGCGGCCGTCGAAGACGCTGCCGTGCAGGGCGAAGAACTGTCGCCTAGGCTGAGCGCGATCATCCGCCGCTGCTGGATCGGCCAGCACGCGAGGCCATTGCCGCTGCCGACGGTTGTTGACGCCCATTCGGGCGATCCGATCCTGCTGATCACCGATCACTATCGCGTCAGCAATTGGGATGATCTGGCTGCCGCGCTGAAGACCCAAGCCGATATCGAGGGTGACCGCGCCTCCGGCTGGGTGAGGCTATTAGCTTGCGCCGATGGGCTGACGCGCCAGAGCGTGTCGATCAATCTGGGCAAGAGGGAGGACCGGATCGAGCTTTTCTACAAGACCCAGAAATACGCCGATCAGGGCCGGCCCTGGTTCGAAGCGCTGGCGGGGAAATCAGTGGAATTCGCCGGTCGGGTGCTGTCGGATCCCAGAAGCGCCATGAAGCACCCGCAGTCCGGCAACCCCGCATCTTCTGCGACGACGGCTCCGAATCTGCCTCCAGAAGTACTGGTCGAAGCAATCGAAAAGGTGCTGCGTCGCACCTACGCAAACTGGAGTGATGAACCGGTTCCGGCGCTGGGCGGCAAGACACCCCGCCAGGCGCTGGCGACCGCTGCCGGACGCGAGCGGGTGCGGGGCCTGCTCAGAAGTTATGAAGCCGGTGAAAAGGTCCAGGCGGCGCAGCAGGGGCGGCGCGAAATCTCTTTCGCGTTTCTTTGGGAAGCGCTAGAACTGGATCGCGCGGCGGAATAGAGGCGGTGCTGTGGTGGGCGTGCTTCCTGCCAAATACACGCCGCGGCAAGTACGCACGACCATGAGTGTGCGGATGGGGAAGCGGGAGTTCTATGCCAGTGCTACCGGCATTTGTATCCGTTCAACCGGTTTGAATCGCGCCTTCGCCCTTCACCCGCGCCGAGCGCATCGCAAAGCGGAAGAGACCTGTCACGAAACCCGATATGCGCATTCTTTCACGCATGCGGCACGATAGAAACATTCAGGCCGAACCATATCGACCACAGACCGAGGACCATGAACGCGACGCCGCTCCAGAACGGCATGCGCCGCGACAATCCGGCCAACCAGTCGAGAACGGCACGGGCGCGCGGAAACAGCGCCACCGCCATAATGGGCAGCGACAGCGCCAGGCCGAACAGCGCGAGCGAGAAAAAGCCCGTGGCGAGCGCAGCACCGCCGGCGCCGCCGGCGAGCGCCATGCCCACCAAGGCCAGAAGGAATGGCGCAGCGCAGGCGGGAATGTTGAACGCGAACACGGCGCCGAGCGCGGCCGCGCCGTTGACACTGGCAAGCCGCGACAGGCCGGGACCAAGCGAACGCAAGAGAAATCCGGACTTGCCGGTGAGGTACAAAATCCCTATCAGCGCGTAGGCCGCACCGAAAATCATCCACGCCGCTTTCTGAAACCCGAGGAAGGCAGTACCAGCTGCAACCGCAAGCAGACCCAGCGCCCCCATGGCCAGCGCGCGCACGGTCATGAATACCCCGACTTGCGTGAGCTTGCTCGAAGCGCTCCTGCCTTCCAGCGTCTTGATGAAAATCAGGCTGGAGCCGATCGAGCAGGGCTCGATAAATCCCAGCAGCCCCAACGCGACGGGAAGGCCCAATACGCGCAGCAGATCGATTTCAGCCATCGCCGCGGCCGCTCACGATTCTTCCTCGATCAATGCATCGATAACCGGACAGCCGCAGCCGCGGCTGCCCTTGGAACACTTTGCGACCAGGCCCTTCAGCGCCTGCCGAATCGCCTCGAGATCGGCGATTTTCTCCTCGACCACGGCCAGCCTGGTCTCGGCCAGTGCTTTTGTCTCGGCACAGTGCCTGCCGTCCGACAGCCCCAGGAGCAAGGCGACCTCGTCGAGCGAAAACCCCAATTTCTGCGCCCGCTTGATAAAGCGGACGCGCTTCAGGTCGTCC
>CAKKSJ010000077.1 GCA_919902965.1 Burkholderiales bacterium | reverse complement strand
TGCCCGTGTTGCGGAAAACGAGTTGATATATTATTAACACAGTAAGACTAGCAGGCTGTTGAAGAACGCTTCCCTAACACGAAAGTGCGCTTCAGCGTGACGCCCTCCCAGAGGGAAGCGTTTTTCAATAGCCCTGACTTGGGGGATTTAAAAGGGGGCGTCGCCCCCTTTTTCAACACCCTGCTAGCCGAGGCGCGTGCTGCGCCTCACTGGAACGGCGCTCGTCGGCGCGGTACCATGGCGGTAGCGCGTCTCTGTTAGACTGTTCGCGGAGTGAAAATCATGATTCGACTGATCGTGGCACTCGCGATCGCCGGCAGCAGCGCTACGGCGCTGGCACAGAAAAAAATGTACCGCTGCGGCAATCAGTTCCAGGAACGGCCCTGTGAGGGACCCAAGCCCGGAGCTGCTGCAACTTCGGCGGACAAGTCCGATCATACCGAGGCAAAACGCCGCGCGCGCGAGCAGGCGATCCATCAGGCCAAGTGTGAGAACTACGCCGAGGAACTGGCCGACATCGAACGGCGCATTCAGGCCGGAGCCGATCAGGAGGTAATGGATCAGTTCAAGCGCAGGCAAAAGGAAATGCGCATCCGCATTCAGCGTAATTGCAGCTGAAACATCCGAAAGCCAAGACCGGGGAATTCATTTAGCGAATCTGGAGAACACCATGACCGAGAAAATCTGGTTGAAAGAGTATCCCGAGGGAGTTCCGGCGGAAATCGATCCCGGCCGCTACGCATCTCTTCCGGATCTGATCGAGAAAACCTGCCGCAAGTTCGCCGACAAGCCGGCCTACAATAATTTTGGCTGCAGCATGAGCTACGCCGAACTGGAGCGCCTCAGCCGCGACTTTGCCGCTTTTTTGCAGGGACTGCCGGGACTGAAAAAGGGCGAGCGCGTCGCCATCATGAGCCCCAATCTGATGCAGTACCCGGTGGTGCTGGTCGGCATCCTGCGCTCCGGCATGACCGTGGTCAATGTCAATCCGCTGTATACGCCGCGCGAGCTCGAGCACCAGTTGAAGGACTCTGGCGCCAAGGCCATAGTGATAGTCGAGAATTTCGCCGCTACGCTGCAGCAGGTGATACAGAAGACCCAGGTCGAGCATGTGATCACCACCCAACTCGGCGACCTGCTGCCGGCGCCCAAGCGCTGGATCGTCAATTTCGTGGTGAAGCGGCTGAAGAAAATGGTGCCGGACTGGCGCATCGACGGCGCAATCGGACTGCGTTCGGCATTTGCGCGCGGCGCCGGTGCCCAGCTCCAGCCCGTCAGCCTTGGCCACGAGGACATTGCTTTTCTGCAATACACCGGCGGCACTACCGGCCTGTCCAAGGGCGCGATGCTGACGCATCGCAATATTCTCGCCAACATCGAGCAGGCCGGCGTATGGATCGGCCGCAGTCTCAAGGAAGGCGAGGAAGTCGTGATTTCGCCGCTGCCGATGTATCACATTTTCTGCCTCACGACGACGCTCTATTTCATGACCCTGGGCGTGACCAACGTGCTGATCACCAATCCGCGCGACCTGCCGGCGTTCGTGGAGGAACTGAAGAAATGGAAATGGTCGGTGATGGCCGGCGTGAACACGCTGTTCAACGGCCTGTTGAACACACCCGGCTTCGGCGAGCTGGATTTCTCCGGGCTGAAAGTCGTGGTCGGCGGCGGCGCGGCGGTGCTGAAGCCGGTGGCTGAAAAATGGCAGCAAGTCACCGGGCGCTATCTGACCGAAGCCTACGGACTCACCGAGACCTCTCCCGCGGCCAGCATCAATTTGCTCGGAACGCCGTGGAACGGAACCATCGGCCTGCCGATTTCCTCGACCGAGTTCTCCATTCGCGACGACGATTTCAACGAGCTACCCTTGTGGACCGGCGAAGGCGATATCGAAAAATCCACCGGCGAGATCTGCATCCGCGGTCCGCAGGTGATGAAAGGCTACTGGCAGTTGCCCGCGGAAACCGCCAAAGTGCTGCAGGACGGTTGGCTCAAGACCGGGGATGTGGGCAATATCAACGCGAAGGGCTATGTCACCATTACCGACCGCAAGAAGGACATGATTCTGGTGTCCGGCTTCAACGTCTACCCGAACGAAATCGAGAACGTGGTGGCGACGCACCCCGGCGTGCTCGAGTGCGCGGCTGTGGGCGTGACCGACGACAAATCGGGCGAAGCAGTGAAAGTGGTGATCGTGAAAAAGGATCCGAACCTGAGCAAGGAATCTGTTATCGAGCATTGCAAGCGGGAGCTTACCGGCTACAAGATCCCGAAGTACGTGGAATTCCAGGACAGCCTACCGAAGACGCCCATCGGCAAAATCCTGCGGCGGGAACTGCGCGGAAAGTAGACCGGCCCCCGGCGTATTCACGATGGATCGACACGAAAACCCGGTTGCGCGAAGTCGGCGCGAGTGGATCAAACGCGCAATGCTAGGCGGCGTGGCCATGCCGCTGCTGCTGCGCGAGGCGCTGGCCGCACGCACACAGCCCGGCGGCCTGGTAATGATCAAGGGCGAGGTGCTGGTCAATGGCAGCGCGGCCCGGGCAGGCACCCCGGTGAAACCCGGCGACAGTGTGCTTACCGCTGCCGGGGGGGTGGCCGTGTTCTCCGTCGGCAATGACGCGTTTCTGCTGCGTCAGGGTAGCGAACTGCGCACCACATGCGGCGGTACGCTGATCGCATCGGCGCGACTGATCACGGGCAAGCTGCTGTCGGTATTCGGCCGCGGGCAACGCAGCATCAACACGCCCACCGCCGCCATCGGCATACGCGGCACCGGTATCTATCTGGAGGTCGAAGCCGAGCGTACCTATGCCTGCACCTGCTACGGGGTGGCGGACCTGGAGGCCAGCAACATGCCCTCAGCCAGGGAAACCGTGAAAACAACGCATCACGACGCGCCGCGCTACGTCTACGCACACGGAGAAATGCCCATCAAAATGATCCAGGTAGCGCCGGTGATAAACCACAGCGATGCGGAGTTGATCATGCTGGAGGCGCTCGTCGGCCGGGAACCGCCTTTCGTCGGATCAGGCCGGCAATACCAGGATTACTAGCGCTGCGCCGTTCTTCTCCGCGGCCATGTCCAATCGACGCCCGGGCGCCGAAATAGCGGGCGCTTAGCCCGAGTTCGATCGAGTTCGGGGCTTGCGCGAGTTGCCGCGGGCGGTCGGGAAACGCCTATAATCCACGTCTTGCAGACGGAGTTCGCCCTATGAATCAAGTCCATCGACTGTTCGATCATCAATCGAATGCCAGCATCAGCCGCACCGAGGAGATCATCGCCGACATCAAGGCGGGCAAAATGGTGATCCTGGTGGATGAGGAAGACCGCGAGAATGAGGGCGACCTCGTGTTCGCCGCGGATTTCGTCACGCCCGAGGCGATTAACTTCATGGCCAGGCACGCACGCGGCCTGATCTGCCTTACCCTGACCGAGGAACGCTGCCGTCAACTGCAAATTCCGCCGATGGCTAAGGAGAATCGATCCTCCCACGGCACGGCATTTACCGTTTCGATCGAGGCCGCAAGCGGGGTTAGCACCGGGATTTCGGCGCACGACCGTGCGCGCACCGTGCAAGCGGCGGTGGCGCGCGGCGCGAAGCCCGAGGACATCGTCCAGCCCGGGCATATATTTCCGATCGCTGCCGAACCGGGCGGCGTTCTGGTACGCGCGGGGCACACGGAAGCCGGTTGCGACCTGACCGCACTTGCGGGGCTGGCCCCTGCCGCGGTGATCTGCGAAATCATGAAGGACGATGGCAGCATGGCCAGATTGCCCGATCTGATTGAATTCGGGAAAGCGCACGATCTGAAAATCGGCACCATCGCCGACCTGATTCATTTCCGCAGCCAGACCGAGTCCCTGGTCGAGCGCCTGACCGAACGCGACATCGCTACCGCGCACGGCGGCTTTCGCATGATTGCCTATCGCGAGAAAATCTCCGGCGCTACCCACCTGGCGCTGGTGCGCGGGAGCATCGACGCGAATACCCCCACGCTGGTGCGCGTGCACGAACCCCTATCCATGCTCGATCTGCTCGATACAGCACCGGGCGCGCATTCCTGGGGCGTAAACGAGGCACTCGCCGCAATCGAAGCGGCAGGCAGCGGCGTCATGGTGCTGCTCAATTGCGCCGAAAGCGCAGCGCAGCTGGCAGAGCGAGTCGTCGGCGAGCGCAAGCCCTTGCCGACGGCGAAAGTGGCGCTATTGACTTACGGCATCGGCGCGCAGATCCTGCGTGACCTGAATGTGGGCAAGATGCGCTTGATGGCGACGCCGCGCAAAATGCCCAGCATGGCCGGCTGGAATCTGGAGGTGTCGGAGTACGTGCAGCCACAGCGTGGAATCAAGGCAGGGCAGTGAGGCAGATTGCGGCGGATCTGAACGGCTCGGCGTTGCGCATCGCCATTGTGCGCGGCCGCTTCAACGAGGCCATCGGCGCGGGCCTGCTTGCCGCCTGCCTGGAGCGCCTGGCTGCGCTCGGTGTCGCCTCTGGCCGGATTACGCTGGTGAGCGTCCCTGGCGCGCTGGAGATTCCGCTCGCGCTGCAACAACTCGCCGCGACCGGCCACTACGATGCGCTGATCGCGCTGGGCGCGGTGGTGCGCGGCGACACCTATCACTTCGAAGTCGTATCCAACGAATCCGCTTCGGGTGTCACCCAGGTGCAACTCGATGCGGGCGTGCCGGTCGCCAACGGCATACTCACCACCGACACCGAAGAACAGGCCATGCAGCGGGTGCGCCAGAAGGGCGCCGATTGCGCCGAGGTGGCGGTGGAGATGGCCAATCTGGCCAGGGAAATCAGGAATGAAAAACGCACGGCGTAAGGCGCGCGAGCTGGCCTTGCAGGGTTTGTACCAGTGGCTGCTTGCCGAGGAGCGCGCGGAGGAGATCCGCATGCACCTGGCCGAGTTCAAGGGCTACGACAAAGCCGATCAGGCGTACCTCGCGCGGCTGCTCGATGGCGTCATCGCCGATGCCCCGGAGCTCGAAGCCGGCTTCGCTCCCTTGCTCGACCGCCCCGTCGATGAGCTCTCGCCCGTGGAGAGAGGCGTGCTGCTGATCGGCGCCTACGAGCTGGCCCATGTGGCCGAGGTGCCTTACAAGGTGGTGATCAACGAGGCAGTGGAGCTGGCAAAGTCCTACGGCGGCACCGATGGACACAAGTTCGTAAACGGCGTGCTGGACAAGCTCGCGGCGGCATTGCGACCGGCCGAGTTCAAGCTGCGCAAGGCAGGCGCGGGCAGATCCGCGGCCTAGCAGCCTGTCGGACTTGGCCGGGCTGCTAGACTGCATCGTGGCTTCCGAATTCGAAATCATCAGCCGCTATTTCACCCGACCGGTGAAACGCGCCATTCTGGGCGTAGGCGACGACTGCGCCTTGATCGCGCCGGAGCCGGGCGCAGTGTCCGCCGTGTCCACCGACATGCTGGTCGAGGGACGCCATTTTTCCGCGGGCGCCGATGCCGCCCGGCTGGGTCACAAGGCGCTGGCGGTCAATCTTTCCGATCTCGCGGCGATGGGCGCCGCGCCGCGCTACGCCACACTCGCGCTGTCCCTGCCCGAAGCCGACGAGCCTTGGCTCGCACAATTCTCCCAGGGGTTTTTCAAGCTCGCCGACGCCTTCGGGGTGGAATTGATCGGCGGCGACACCACGCGCGGTCCGCTCGCCATATCGATCACCGTGATCGGCGCAGTGCCGCGGGAATTGGCACTGCGCCGCGACGGCGCCAAAGTCGGTGACGAAGTCTGGTTGTCCGGCTGCACCGGCGACGCTGCGCTGGCGCTGGCCCACCAGGAAGGGCGTATTCGTCTTGGCGCAGGCGCACTGGCGCACTGCGAAGCGCGCCTGCACGCGCCGGTGCCCTGCATCGCGCTGGGCGTGGCGCTGCGCGGCCTCGCTAGCAGTGCCATCGATGTCTCGGACGGTCTTGTCGCCGATCTCGGTCATATCGGCGAGCGATCCGGCGCGGCAGTCGAATTGCGTCTTGCGCAGTTGCCGCGATCGCGCGCGTTGATAGCCTGCACCGACGAGCGCCTCGCGCAGGAATGCCTGCTCGCCGGGGGCGACGACTACGAACTCGCTTTTACGGCGAGCCCCGAAGCGCGGCCGAAAGTCGAAGCGCTCGCGGCCGAGCTGGGCCTCACGCTGACGCGCATCGGCGGCGTCAGCGCAGGCGAGCCGGGACTGGTATCCGTCTACGATAAAAGCGGAAAGCCCATGCAGATTGCAAACCGGGGTTACGACCACTTTGGCGGCTGACACGATCCTGCGGCCCACTGCGGGCTTCATGCTGGCGCACCCGGCGCGTTTCATTGCGCTTGGCTTCGGGACGGGTTTATCGCCCTTCGCGCCCGGCACGGTAGGGACGCTGCTGGGTTTTCCCGTCTACTGGATCTCGGCCGGGTTTCTCGCGCCCTACGGGCCGCTTGCGCAACTGGCGCTCGTCGCCGCGATGTTTGTCGTGGGCATATGGGCCTGCGCGCGCACCGGGCGCGACCTGGGTATCGCCGATCACAGCGGCATGAACTGGGACGAGATCGTCGCGTTTCAACTGGTGCTGATGCTGACGCCGGACGCCTTAGCGTGGCAGGCTTTTGCGTTTTTTGGCTTCCGCTTTTTTGATGTAGTCAAACCGCCGCCCATCCGCCAGGCCGACGCGCGGCTGAAAGGCGGCCTCGGGGTGATGTTCGATGATGTTCTCGCGGCGTTCTATACGCTGCTGAGCATGGCCGTATCAAAAACTCTGCTTGGTTGAGGCCCGATGTCCTCTGAACAGCTTGTCTCGCTCGCGACCTTGGTCGGCGCAAAACTGAAGGCGCGAGGCGCGCTGCTTGCGACCGCCGAATCCTGCACCGGCGGTTGGGTCGCCCAGGCAGCCACCGCTATCGCCGGCAGCTCGGACTGGTTCGAGCGCGGTTTCGTCAGCTATTCGAATGCGGCCAAACAGGAAATGCTGGGGGTCAGCGCGGCCACCCTCGCCACCCACGGGGCGGTGAGCGAGCAGACGGCGCGCGAGATGGCGATCGGTGCGCTGGCTCACAGCCGCGCGCAAGTGGCGCTGGCGATCACCGGCATCGCCGGACCCACCGGTGGCTCGCCGGAAAAGCCGGTGGGGACGGTGTGCTTCGCCTGGTTGGAAAAGGACGGAGCACCGGTCGCGCTAACGCGGCACATCGACGGGGACCGCGAAAGCGTGCGGCGCCAGTCGGTGATCGTTGCCTTGCAGGGCGTGCTGGACTTGCTCGACGCCTGAGGGCGGCCGGCCGAAAGCCTCACACCACCAGTATTTCCTCGTTGTCGAATGCGTCGGATAGCAGCAGCGGTGCGGTCTCGGTCACCAGGTACAGGTCTTCCATGTGATAGCCGACCACGCCCGGCCAGCGCACCCGGGTTTCCACCGTCGACACCATGCCAGGTTCGTAGACCATCTGATCGTGGGGCGCGATTAGCGGGTTTTCGTGGATCATCAGGCCGACGCCATGGCCGTTGTGGCCGAACGCGAACGGCAACTCGCGTTCGCGATGCAGGGCGGTACAGCGCTCGAAGATCTCGCGCCCGCTGACACCCGGGCGCAGCATGTCGGACAGCACATGCTGAATCTCGCGCAGTCGACGCCAGATCGAGCGGTCCTTGTCGGTCAGCGCACCGAGCTTGGCGGTGCGGCCGACGTTGGAGTAGTAGCCCCGGTACTGACCGCCGCAGTCGCACTTCAGGATATCGCCCGCCTGCACCCGATAATCGGTGCCCGGCATGTGCATGCCGGTGTTTATTCCGGCACCGAAGGTCAGGCCCGTGACCGCGTCGGCTCCGGAACCCATGATGTTGTCGGCGAGCCTGCGCGCGATGGCGCGCTCGCTCTCCCCGGGCCGGACGGTCGCGAATGTCGCAAGCAGCGCGTTGGCGGTGCCGCGGTAGGCTTGGCGCAGCAACTCGATTTCGCGCGGTGTCTTGAACATGCGCACGCGCTGCAGCAAGGCGTCGCAGGCTCGCAGGCGAACGCCCGGCAGCGCCTGCCGCAGTTCGTCGCAATACACGCCGCCCAGATACTCGCCTTCGTAGCCAATGTGCCCGCGCTCCAGCTTTAGTTCGCGCAGCACCTCGGCGACCAGCGCTATCGGGCGCTGATAGAACTCGCGGTAAGTGCGCAGATCCTTTATCCACGAGCCGCGCCGCACGATCGCCTCCCACACTGCGCACACCACCATGACCGGCGCGCGCGCCCTGGCCCACACGATGACGGTGAGCCGGTCGCGGATCTTGATCTGGCTGGCGAGTTGCACGTCCGCTGCATAGCGCAGGTTTTCCGGTGAAACGATCAGGACGGCGTCGAATTCGCTGGCGTCGATGGCGCGCTGCAGCCCGGCGATATCGCCGAGCGCGTCCTCGGGTTTGTTCATGTACTGGTTTCCTTGCGGCTGCTTGCATTCTGGATCTCGTCTGCGCGCAGGCACGCGACTGAATGGTCGTCGTCCAGCGGCAGGAGGGCGGGGTCTTCGCGGTTACATCGCTCGATGGCGAGCGGGCAGCGGGTATGGAAGCGGCAGCCGGAGGGTGGATTCGAGGCGCTCGGCAGGTCCCCGCCGAGTATGGTCCGCCGGCCGCGCAGTTGCGGCGAGGCCGCCGGGATCGCCGACAGCAGCGCCCGGGTGTAGGGATGCAGCGGCGCGCTGTAGAGCGTGCGTTTGGGTGCAATCTCGACGATTCTGCCTAGGTACATCACGGCGACCCGGTCGGCGAGGTGGTGCACTACACCCAGGTCGTGCGAAATGAACAGATAGGTCAGCCCGAAGCGCGCCTGCAGGTCCTGCATCAGATTGATCACCTGCGCCTGGATCGACACGTCGAGCGAAGAAACCGGCTCGTCGGCCACGATCAGGTCCGGTTCCAGCGCGAGCGCGCGCGCGATGCCGATGCGCTGCCGCTGGCCGCCGGAGAACTCGTGCGCATAGCGATCGGCGTGGTGCGCGTCCAGGCCAACCGACTGCAGCAGATCGATGGCGCGCTGTCGGTAGCCCTCCTGCGGGAGCCGTTTCGCGATACGCAGCGGCTCGGCGACAATATCGGCGACGCGCATGCGCGGATTCAGCGAACCATAAGGATCCTGGAAAATCATTTGGGCGCGTGCGCGCACGGCGCGCAACGCGGCGCCTTCCAGGGTGGCGATGTCGCGTCCGGCGAAGTGAATCGAGCCGGCGCTGGGCCGCAGCAGCCGCAGCAGCAGTCTGCCTACGGTGGACTTGCCGCAACCGGATTCCCCGACCAGCCCCAGCGTCTCGCCGCGCCGGATGGCGAGATCGACGCCGTCGACGGCGCGAATCGCGCCGACCTGGCGGCGCAGGAAAATTCCGGCCGAAACCGGAAAGTGCTTCGCCAAGCCGATGGTTTCGACGAGGATTTCAGACATGGCCGCTCAGCGGGCGCAGGCAAGCAGCGGCATGACCGGCCGCGAGTGCGCGCAATTCCGGCTGCGCCGCGTCACACGCCGCATCTGCAAAATCGCAGCGCGGGGCGAAGCGGCAGCCGGCGGGCATCTGATCGGGCCTGGGAACGGTGCCGCCGATCGTCTGCAGGCGCTCGCGCGAGACGCTAAGATCGGGGACACTGCGCAGCAGCCCGGCCGTGTAGGGATGCGCCGGCGTCTCGAACAGCTTGGCGACACGCACTGTTTCGACGATGCGCCCGGCGTACATTACGTTGACCCGGTCGGCGATTTCTGCAACCACGCCCAGATCGTGGGTGATCATGAGGATGGCCATGCCCAGTTCCTGCTGCAGCCGGCGCAGCAGGTCGAGGATCTGCGCCTGTATCGTCACGTCGAGCGCGGTCGTCGGTTCGTCCGCGATCAAGAGCTTGGGTTCGCACACCAGCGCGATCGCGATCATCACCCGCTGGCGCAGGCCGCCGGAGAGCTGGTGCGGGTAGTCATCAAAGCGGCGCGCCGGATCGGGAATGCCGACGCGGGCCAACATCGCGAGCGCGTGCTCCCGCGCTTCGCCGCGCGAGATCGCGCTGTGCAAGCGCAGCGGCTCCATCACCTGCCGGCCGATCGAGTACACCGGATTCAGGGAGCTGAGCGGTTCCTGAAAGATCATCGACATCTTGCGGCCGCGCACCGCGCGCATGCCCTCGGCGTCGAGCGCGAGCAGATCCTCGCCGTCGAATCGAATCGTCCCCTCCGCGATCGTGCCCGGCTGCTGCACCAGGCGCATCAGCGAATAGGCGGTCACGCTCTTGCCGCTTCCCGATTCACCGACCAGTCCGAGCACCTCGCCCTGCTCGAGCGTAAAGCTCACCTCGTCCACTGCCGCGAATTCGCCCTCGCCGGCGGGAAACACGGTGCGCAGCCGCTCGACTTCCAGCAGCGCCATCAGGAGCGCTCTCTCGATTTAGGATCGAGCTGCTCGCGCAGTCCGTTGCCCAGCATATTGATGCCCCAGACGACGATGATAATCGCCAGGCCGGAGAAGTTCGCGATCCAGGGCGCGGCCCACAGCCGGTCGCGGCCCTCCGCGAGCATGTTTCCCCAGGTCGCGCTCGGCGGCGGCAGGCCCAGGCCGAGAAACGACAGGGCGGTCTCCTGCAGGATCATTTGCGCGACCTGCAGCGTGCACACCACGGTCAGCACCGGAACCAGCTGCGGAAACACGTGGTGCGCGATGATATAGATATCGCCGGCGCCGTGCGACACGGCAGCTTCGATGAACGGGCGTTCGCGCACCGAACGCGTCATGTTGTACATCACGCGCGCATACACCATCCAGCCGCTGATGCCGAGCACCAGGATAAGGTTGAGCGCGCTGCCGCCGATGGCCGCGACGATGAGGATCGCGAGCAGGATCTCTGGAAAGGCGAGATGCGCGTCGGCGAAGCGCATGATCACCTGTTGCCAGCGGCCGCCCTTGTAGCCGGCGAGCATGCCGAGCACCGAGCCGAGTACGGCAGAAAGCAAGGCCGCGGCAACGCCGACCATGATCGACAGGCGCGAGCCGTAGATAAGCCGCGAGAGCAGATCGCGGCCGTAGTTGTCGGTGCCGAGCGGGTGCTTCCAGTCGCCCTGCGCCGACCACACCGGCGGCTGCAGCCGCGAGACCAGGTCCTGCTGGTAAGGATCGTGCGGCGCAAGCAGCGGCGCGAAAATCGCCATCAGCACCGCCGCGGCGACGATGCCGGTGCCCAACGTGATCTTGAACCAAGGGCCGAACAGCCGCCCGTGTCTGCGCCGCGGCACCAGTTCAGTCCAGGCGGATGCGCGGATCGACCGCTGATTGCAGCAGGTCGACCAGCAGGTTGGCGAGCACGATGGCGATGGACATCACAAAAATCGCCGCCAGCACGATGGGAACATCGCGCTGGAAGATGCTCTTGATGATGAGGCTGCCGACGCCGGGCCAGGCGAAAATAGCCTCGGTGATAATGGAGCCGCCCATCAACCGCCCCATTTGCAGGCCGAGGAAACTCAACACGGGATTGATCGCGTTCGGCAGCACGTGGCGCAGCACCACGATCGCCTCGCTCGCGCCCTTGGCGCGCGCCGTGGTGACATAGAGTTCGTTCACCGTCTCCAACACCGCAGCGCGGGTGATCAGAATGAAGTTCGGCAGCAGAAACGTCGCCAGGGTGACTGCAGGCAGTACGAGATGCTCCAGCCCGCCGGTACCGGAGGTTGGCAGCCAGTGCAGGTGCAGCGCGAAAAACTGGATCAGCAGAATGCCGAGCCAGAAGCTGGGCATGGACTGGCCCGCGACGGCGAGCCCCGAGAGGGTGAAATCGGCCAGGCCGTCCTTCCAGATTGCGGCAACGATGCCGGCGCCCACGCCGAGGACGAAGGCGAGCGTCAGCGCGACGCTCACCAGCTGGATCGTGGCGCCGAGGCGCTCGAACACCACCGGCATGGCCGCCGTCCCGAATTGCAGTGAGGTTCCGAAATCGCCGTGGAGGACGTCGCGGATGAACAGCGCGAACTGCACCAGAAGAGGGTCATCGAGGTGCAGGCGCGCGGTCAGGATCTGGCGCTGTTCCTCGGTGGCGTTGATGTCGAGAAAGATTTCCACAGGGTCGCCGGTGACCCGCAGCACGATGAACGCGACAAAGGCGACCAGCAGCAGCGTGAGCGGGATGGTCAGGAGCCGGCGCAGTATGTGGCGGATCACCGGCGGACTCCCGTGTCACACCACCAGGATCTCTTCGTTGTCGAACGCGTCGGACAGCAGCACCGGCGCACCCTCGGTGACGAGATAGAGATCTTCCAGATGATAGCCGGCTTCACCGACCCAGCGCACCCGGGTCTCCACAGTCGACACCATGCCCGGTGCGTAGGCCAACTCCTCGTGCGGGCTGATCAGCGGGTGTTCGTGCACCGACAGGCCGATGCCGTGCCCGTTGTGCGCATACGGGAAGGGGATGTCGTGCTGCGCGTGAAGCGCGGTCGCGCGCGCGAACAGCTCGCGTCCTGTGCGGCCCGGGCGCAGCATGTCGGCGATTTCGTGGTGAATGGCGCGCAGCCGCTTCCACAGGTCGATTTCTTTCGCGGAAGGCTTGCCCATCTTGGCGGTCCGGCCGACGTTCGAGTAGTAGTCGTCGTAATAGCCGCCGGAGTCGGCCTTCAGCATGTCGCCGGGCTGCACCTGGTAGCCGGTGGGCGAGGCGTGTGGGTAGCCGGTATTCGGTCCGGCGTTGATATGGTTGAATGCCACGCTCTGCGCGCCGGAGAGCAGGATGCCGTTCGCCAGCCGCCGCGACAGGCTGAATTCGTCCTCGCCGACGGTGGCGGTGACGAAGGTCGCGAACATCGCCTTGGCAGTGCCGCGAAAGCCCCCCTGCATGGCCGCGATTTCGCGCGCCGTCTTGTACATGCGCACCTGCTCGAATATCGGCTCTGCCGGCGCCAGTTTGAGCTGCGGCAAGCGCTGCAGCAGCTGGTGCTCGTATTTCGCGCCGAGATATTCCAGTTCCATCGCCACATGGCCGTGTTCCAGGCCGAGTTCGGTCAATATATCGGCCAGCAGGTCGATCGGCCTGGTGACGAATTCCTTGAACGAGCGGATATCGCCGATCCACGAATGCTCCCGCACATAGGCTTCTTCGACACGGCACAGGACGAAGATCGGCTCGCGCCTGCTCGGCCACACGATGAACGCCAGACGGTCGCGTATCGCGTTCTGCGTCGAGATCATCACGTCACCGGTGTAGCGCACGTTCTCCGGCGATCCGGCGATCACCGCATCGTAGGGGCCCGCGTCGATGGCCTGACGCAGCGCGCTCAGGTTTCCCATCGCGTCGTTCATGGTTTTCATGGCGATTGCTGTCCTCTTGGTTCGCCCCGCGGTCGGGGCGGCTGTGGAGTGTTTGTGCCCTGCACTGCGCCTAGTTGGCGGCGATCTCGGCCTGGTGCAGCCGCAGCAGCTTATCCGACGGCGGCGAGAAATGCTTCAGCCGCTTGCTCACGCCATAGATGCTGGGCAGGCCGTAGAGGTAGATTGCGGGCACTTCGGCATACATGATTTCCATCATGCGGTGGTAGGCCTTTTCGCGTTCGGTTTTGTCCACCGTCGAGCGCGCTGCGAGAAACAGCTTCTCGAATTCGTCGTTCTTCCAGTAGGCGCGACCGCTCTTTTGGGTGAACCAGACCGTGGCGAAATCGGCGTCGCCGAGGCTGTACCAGCCGACCGCGTGTATCGGCCCCATGTCGCTCGCCTTGGCCATTTTGGAAAACACGCCCTGCTCGACGATGTTCACGCCGGTCTTGACGCCGACTTCCAGAAACATGCCGGCGACCGCGTTGGCGATATCGACATCGGACAGATACTTGCCCGAGCGCGTTGTGATCGAAGTGGCGAAGCCCTTGCCCAGGCCCGCCTCGGCGAGCAGCGCCCTGGCCTGCTTCGGGTCGTAGGCAATCGGCTTCAGCTTCGGATTGAAACCAAAGGTGTTCGAGGTCAGCATTTGTCCCTGTAGCAGCGAGCCCTTGCCGCGCAGCATGCGATCGAGAATGAGCTGCTTGTTAACCGCGAAATTGAGCGCCCGGCGTACCCGCACGTCGTCGAACGGCGGCTTGCGCGTATCGAAGGTCAGAATCAATCCGACGGTGGATTCGACCGCAGCCACGCCCACCCCGGAACTCTGTTCGACCTGCGGCAAGAGGTCGATCGGCACTTCCTCGATGATCTGCGTCTCGCCGGCGACCAAGGACGCAACGCGTGTCGAGGCTTCCGGAATCTGGCGCAGCGTCAGCCGCTTGATCTTGGGCGCGCCGCCCCAGTAGTCAGGATTGGCGGTCAGTTCGTAGCGGTCCGCAGGCACCCATTTGGCAAACTTGAACGGTCCGGTGCCCATTGGCGCCTTCGCCATGCCTGCGCGACCGACTTTTTCCACATAGTGCTTGGGCTCGATCGGAATGTCGGAGAGGCCGTTGATCAGCGTCGGAAACGGCGCCTTGGTCTTGATCTCGACGGTGAGCGGATCTATCACGGTGGTGCTGGCGATCTGCGTGATGCGGCGCTTGGAGCCGTATACCGTGGCCGGGGCGAGAATGTAATCAAGCGTGAACTTGACGTCCTCCGCCGTGAATGGCTGGCCGTCGTGGAACTTGACGCCGGCGCGCAGCTTGAAACGCCAGGTCAGGGGGTCGATTGCCTGCCAGCTTTGCGCGAGTCCCGGTCCGATGGTGCCCGCATCGTCGCGCATGGCCAGGGGGTCCATGGTCTGGAAGGCGAGGTTCAAGGTGGCGAAGCTGCTGAAGCCCGTATCCAGCGTGTCGGGAAGCCCCTGGACGCCAACCGTCAGGGTCTGGGCAGACACACCCTGGCAAAGCATAGCCGAGACGAGCAGCGCCGCGCTGCTGCGCAGTGTCTGGCGCAATAAAGAGTGAGTGATCCGATGTCGCAAGAGCGTTCTCCAAATGGGTTGCATGTCGGCGGTCAGAATCAGCCGCCGTAGGGTGCCTGCGCAGCAAGCTGCATGGCCATGCTGGCATATTACAGAAGTTATTTCTTTGCGGATACAGGGTTCTTGGCAGGTGGAAATCGAGCTTGACCGGAGATGCAGCGGGCCTAGAATTAAGCATTGCCGTTCCCATAGAATTTCCATGACTTCCATTCGCCCCGCCGCTGTCGCCGGCATGTTTTACCCCGCCGCGCCGCGCGAGCTGGCGCGGGATGTTGACGACATGCTAGCGCAGAGCGCCGGCGGCGGCCTCGTTCCCGGTTTCCCCAAGGCGCTGATAGTGCCGCACGCGGGCTACGTTTATTCCGGCAGCGTCGCTGCCGAAGCCTACGACAGGCTGCGGCCTGCGCGCGGGATCGTGCGCCGCGTGGTACTGCTCGGTCCCTGCCACCGCGTGCCGGTGCGCGGACTCGCTTTGCCCGATGCGGCCGCATTCGACACGCCGCTGGGTCGGGTGCCCATCGACCGGGTAGCGGTCGAGTCGCTCGCGGGAATGCCGCAGGTTGTGGTGAACAGCGCCGTGCATGCCGAAGAGCATGCGCTGGAGGTGCAGCTGCCGTTTCTGCAGCGCGTGCTGGGCGAATTCAGCCTGGTGCCGCTGGCGGTGGGCGCGGCCACGTCCGCCGAGGTGGCCGAGGTGATCGAGAAGCTCTGGGGCGGCGAAGAAACGCTGATCCTGATCAGCTCCGATTTGTCCCACTACCGGGCCTACGATAAGGCCTGCGTGATCGATCAGGGCACGGCCCGGGCGATACTCGATTTTTCCACGCACATCGATCACGAACAGGCCTGTGGTGCGACCCCGCTCGCGGGCCTGCTGCTTGCCGCCAAGCGTCATGGTTTGAACGCGGAACTGCTGGATCTGCGCAATTCCGGCGATACTGCCGGCGGCCGTGCCCGAGTGGTGGGCTATGCTTCGTTCGCGTTTTGGGAGGGTGCGGCGCGATTCACTGCGGCGCACGGGCGCACGCTGATCGGCATTGCGAGAAACAGCATGGAGGCTGCGCTGGGCGTATCGCCGCCGCAGCGCCTGCCCGATGAGCCCTGGCTCAAGCCGGCGCGCGCGAGCTTCGTCACGCTGACTCAGAACGGCGCTTTGCGCGGCTGCATCGGCAGCCTGGAAGCGCAGCGTCCGCTGGGCGAGGACGTGAGCCACAATGCCCGCGCGGCGGCGCTGTGCGATCCGCGTTTCGCGCCGCTCGCGCGCGTAGAACTCGCCGCTACGCGCATAGAAGTTTCGCTCCTGGCCACACCCAAGCCGCTCGCCTTTGCCGATCACGCCGAGCTGATCGCACAACTGCGGCCAGGCGAAGATGGGCTGATTCTGGAATGCGGTGGGGCGCGCGGAACTTTCCTGCCGCAGGTCTGGGAAACTCTGCCCGATGCCGAGCAATTCGTGGCCGAACTCAAGCGCAAGGCCGGCCTCGCGCCGGGGGCGAGCACGGCGAAATGCCGCATCCAGCGCTACAGTGTGCTCAAGTGGAAAGAGGACAGCCGGTGAGCGTTGCCGAAAGCGAATATCCCGCGCGTTGGTGGCATTTGCTCGATGATGGCAGGATGCAATGCGACCTGTGTCCGCGCGATTGCCGCCTGCATGCGGGGCAGCGCGGACTGTGTTTTGTGCGCAAGCGTGAGGGCGATCGCATGCTGCTCACCACTTACGGGCGCTCGTCCGGCTATTGTGTCGATCCGATCGAGAAAAAACCGCTCAACCAGTTCTACCCTGGTACGAGTGTGCTGTCGTTTGGCACCGCGGGTTGCAATCTCGCCTGCAAATTCTGTCAGAACTGGGATATCTCCAAGTCGCGCGACATGGACCGCCTCGCCGATGCGGCCAGCCCGGAGGCGATCGCGCAGGCGGCGCAAAGTCTGGGCTGCAAAAGCGTGGCCTTTACTTACAACGATCCGGTGATTTTCGCCGAATACGCCATGGATGTGGCCGATGCCTGCCATGCCGTGGGGGTGCAGACGGTAGCGGTGACCGCGGGCTACGTCCATGCCGAACCACGGCGCGAGTTCTACGCCAAAATGGATGCAGCCAACGTCGACCTCAAAGCCTTCACCGAGGAGTTCTACGTCAAGTTGACGGGTGCCCGCCTCGCGCCGGTATTGGATACGCTGAAATATCTGAAGCACGAGACCGCGGTATGGTTCGAAATCACCACGCTGCTGATTCCCGGCAAGAACGACAGCGACGCTGAACTCGAGGCCATGTGCGACTGGATTGCGCGGGAACTCGGGCCGGAGGTGCCGTTGCATTTCTCCGCCTTTCATCCCGACTGGAAAATGACCGACATCCCGGCTACGCCCGCGGCCACACTGGCGCGCGCGCGCGGCATTGCGCTGGCGCGCGGGCTGCACTATGTCTATACCGGCAATGTGCACGACACGGAAGGCGGCACTACATTTTGCCCGCATTGCGGCACCGCGTTAATCGTACGCGATTGGTACAAACTCTTGAATTACCGCGTCAGTGAAAACGGGCGCTGCCGGGAATGCGACGGCGCCTTGGCCGGACGCTATCAGGCCTTCGAGATCAAGGATCAATTCGGCCCGCGGCGCATACCGATACGGCTCGCGGCGGCTGCCGTCTGATCAAAGCGCGAATTTAGCGTTTATTACAAAGCGAGGGGACATCCCCCGAGGGGACTTTCCCCTCAAGGGGGATCGAGACCTTCGGGGCAGATCCCCTCGTGCTCCCCTAAATCAGGGGCCATTTCGGTAAATCTGAAATGGCCTCTTAGTGTTTCGTTCGCGGTCGATCGAGGAACGCCTGCATGAATTGCTGCGGCTCCCCGGTGGTGTATGCCTCGCCGAAAGCCGCTATGCTCAGACGCAGCGCCTGTTGCAGGGGCAATTCTTCCCACGAGCGCAGCAGCGTCTTCTGTGTGCGCAGGGCCTGCGCGCCGCAGGCGAGAAATCCCTCCACCACATTGTCGATTTCCGCGTCCAGTTGCGCCAGCGGCACGACTTGATTGACCAGCCCCCAGGATAGCGCCGTGGAAGCGGTTATGGTTTCGCCGGTGAGTATCAACCAGCTTGCGCGACTGCTGCCGAGCAAACGCGGCATCAGCGCCGCATGAATCACGGAGGGAATGCCCACGCGCACCTCGGGCATGGCGAAGCTGGCTTCCTCGGCGGCGATGCGGATGTCGCAGGCCATGGCAAGCTCCAGCCCCCCGCCCAGGCACCAGCCGGGTATGCGCGCGATAACCGGGACCGGAAATTGCCTTAGCTGCTCGCATAAATCGTGCAGATTGCTGATGAAGCTCTCTGCGCTGCTTTGATTCAGCCCGGCCATTTCCTTGATGTCGGCGCCGCCGACAAAAGCCCGGTCGCCATCGCCGCACAAGACCAGGGTGCGCAGTTCCCCGGCAGACTGCAAGCTCGCAAGCGCGGCGCGAAGATCATTGATGAGCGGCGTGCCGAGCAGGTTCATCGGCCCGGATGCGACAATTTTCAGCCGCCCCACGCCGCGCTCGCTGATGCTGGCCAAACATCGGTTCCAGGACGGCTCCATATCAATTCCCCTTTTTCTCGATAGACCGGTGTACCTGCAGCGATAGTACCGCCTTAAATCTGCGTCCGGAACAGAAGGGTGCTTGACTGTTGCCGCAAACTGTATAAAGATACAGGCTGCGCAACGACACCAGGCCCGCCATGGAACCCCTGACCACCAAGCAGCAGGAAATCCTCACGCTGATTCGCCAGGCTATTCAAACCACCGGTCTCCCGCCCACTCGCGCCGAGATTGCCGCGGCCATGGACTACAGTTCGCACAACGCGGCCGAAGAGCATCTGCGCATGCTAGAGCGCAAAGGCGCGATCGAGATCGTCAAGGGTTCGGCGCGCGGTATCCGCCTGAAGGACGGCGGCGGCATACCGCTGATCGGGCGCGTCGCCGCAGGTTCGCCCATCCTGGCCGAGGAGCACATAGAGGCGCATTACCAGGTCGATCCGGCCCTGTTCAAGCCGCGCGCCGATTATTTGCTCAAGGTGCGCGGCATGAGCATGCGCGATGCGGGCATACACGACGGCGACCTGCTCGCCGTGCACAAGGCGGGCGAGGCGCGCAACGGCCAGGTCGTGGTCGCGCGCCTGCACGACGAAGTGACGGTGAAGCGGCTGCGCCGGCGCGGCGCGATAGTCGAACTTCTTCCCGAGAACCCGGAGTTCGAGCCCATCGTGGTCGACACCCGGCGCGAGGAATTCGCCATCGAAGGCTTGGGCGTGGGGGTGATACGCGCCGGACGCAGCCTGTAGCCTAATTTTAGGGGCGAACTCAAGCCCTTGTTTTCAGTAAGGCTTGCAAAAACCCGAAAACTGTATAAAAATACAGGTCAACGCTGGAAGACTGGCGTTCGTTGATGCACTCATTGCCACCGAAATCGAAGGAGAAACACATGGAAGAAAACAAGACCAAGGCGCTGGCCGCGGCTCTCGCGCAGATCGAAAAGCAGTTCGGCAAGGGTTCCATCATGCGCATGGATTCGGATGCGATTCAGGATGACGTGCAGGTGGTTTCCACCGGCTCGCTCGGGCTGGACATTGCCCTGGGCGTAGGCGGACTGCCGCGCGGCCGTGTGGTCGAAATCTACGGGCCGGAATCATCCGGCAAGACCACGCTCACCCTGCAGGTCATTGCCGAAATGCAGAAGCTGGGCGGTACCGCCGCCTTCATCGACGCCGAAAACGCGCTCGACCCGCAGTACGCACAGAAGCTCGGCGTAAAGGTCGAGGACCTGCTCATCTCCCAGCCCGACACCGGCGAACAGGCGCTGGAGATCGCCGATATGCTGGTGCGTTCGGGTTCGGTCGATGTAGTGGTTATCGACTCGGTGGCCGCGCTCACGCCCAAGGCCGAGATCGAGGGCGAAATGGGCGAGCCGCAGATGGGCCTGCAGGCGCGCCTGATGAGCCAGGCGCTGCGCAAACTTACCTCAAACATCAAGCGCACCAACACCCTGGTGATTTTCATCAACCAGATCCGTATGAAAATCGGCGTCATGTTCGGCAGCCCGGAAACCACCACGGGCGGCAATGCGCTCAAGTTCTACGCCTCGGTGCGCCTGGACATCCGCCGCATCGGCTCGATCA
>CAKKSJ010000076.1 GCA_919902965.1 Burkholderiales bacterium | reverse complement strand
TTGGTGGAGGCGGGGGGAATTGAACCCCCGTCCGCAAGTCCTCTACAGACAGATCTACATACTTAGCCAGGTTGTTTGATTTGACCGCTTACCCGCCAACCGGCAGGCTGGCAAACGGCGAGTAACCTATTTTTTTACGTACCGCAAAGTGACCCTGCGGCACGCGAGCTCATGTAAATGACTCTGCTGTAACTTGCGTTACCCGGCCCATGAACCAACCGGTGCAGAGCTAGCCGGTATTAAGCGGCTAGTGCGAAACGTTCGTCGTTCGCGGTTATTGCGTTCCAGTTGGATTTACGAGGTGGCTGGGCCTCGGTATGCACTGCGCTGCTTTGTAACCCACGTCGAAACCAGGTCGCCCCCGGTATCTGGTGCGAATCGGAAGCTCAGCGTCGGGAAAACCACCCCGGCGCGCGCCCGCCAATCCGATACTGCAATTGCATTATCGCATATGGGGCGAAACCAGGTGGAAATCAACTGGCCTGCAGGAACTCGAGTATTTCGCGCGGATGCTCGATGATGGCATCGGCCTGCCAGGATTCTATCGCGCCGCCGTCGCCCAGGTAGCCGTATCCCGCAGCCAGTACCGGCATGCCGGCTGCGCGCGCCGCCTGCACGTCGCGCAGGTCATCACCTACGTAAAGACAGGCAGAGGGCGGTAGTTGCAGCTCGGCGGCCGCATGCAGCAGCGGATCCGGGTATGGCTTCAGGCGCGCCGTCGTATCGCCGCCTACGATGCAGGCGGCGCGCCCGCCCAGGCGCAGGCCCTGCAGCAGAGGCAGGGTGAAACGCACCGCTTTGTTGGTCACCACGCCCCAGGGCAGCCGGTCCTGGTCGAGCCGATCGAGCAATTCGGCCATGCCCTCGAACAAGCGGGTATCGACGCAGATCTCGGCGGCATAGAACTCGAGTAACTGCAGCTTGAGCGCTTCGTAGCGCTCGTCTCCGGGACTCAGGCCGAATCCGATTTTGAGCAAGCCGCGTGCGCCGCTGGACGTGTAGGGTCGCGTCGTCTCCAGGGGCATCGGCGCAAGCTGATTTGCGGCGCGCACGCGATTGAGTGCGCGCGCCAGATCGGGCGCCGTATCCGCGAGCGTGCCGTCAAGATCGAACAGCACCGCGCGCACACACTGTTCAGGCATCGCGCACGCAGTGCATCAGGTAATTGACGCTGGCGTCATCGTTGAGCGAATAGGATTTCTTCAACGGGTTGTAGCTCATGCCTGTCACCGATCTCAGCGACAGGCCGGCGCTACGGCAGTGTCGTGCAAGCTCAGCGGGTTTGAGAAATTTCGCGTAATCGTGCGTGCCGCGCGGCAGCAGGCGCAGAATATATTCGGCCCCGATGACCGCGAACACATAGGACTTCGGGTTGCGGTTGATGGTGGAAAAGAAAACCTGTCCGCCGGGACTGACCAGCTTGGCGCAGGCGGCAACCGTACTGGCCGGATCCGGCACGTGCTCCAGCATTTCCATACAGGTGAGGACCTCGTATTGCCCGGGCTCGCGCTGTGCCAGGGCCTCGGCGCTGATTTCTTCGTAGTCCACGTCGGCGCGCGACTCGAGCAAGTGCAGCATGGCCACTTTAAGCGCTTTTTCGGAGAGGTCGATTCCCTTGACGCGCGCACCCAGGGCCGCCATCGCCTCGGTCAGGATGCCGCCGCCGCAACCTACGTCCAGCACGGATTTGCCCGTCAATGCGGCAATGCCGTCGATCCAGCGCAGTCGCAGCGGATTGATCTCGTGCAGCGGCTTGAACTCGCTGCTCGGATCCCACCAGCGGTGGGCAAGATCGCTGAACTTGGCCAGTTCCTGGGGATCGGCATTCATGGTCTTTGCAGTCCAAACAAAAAAGCCCCGCTCGCGCAGGGCTTTTGAAGGGCTTGCGACAGCCTACCTTTGGCGCGTTCCCACCACCTCGATTTCGACGCGGCGGTTCTTGGCGCGGCCTTCCTTGGTCTTGTTGTCGGCAACCGGTTGCGTCTCACCCTTGCCTTCGGTGTAGATGCGGTTGGCTTGTATGCCTTTGCTTACCAGGTAGCTCTTGACCGCTGCGGCGCGGCGCACAGAGAGCTTCTGGTTGTAGGCTTTGCTGCCGATGCTGTCGGTATGGCCGATGGCGATCACGACTTCCAGGTTCACCGCCTTCAGTTTGCCGACCAGATCGTCAAGCCTGGCTTTGCCTGCGGGCTTCAGCGTGGACTTGTCGAAGTCAAAGTTCGTTTCCGCGGCCATGGTCACTTTTTCCTTGACCGGTGTGGCCGCGGGCTTGGCCGCTGGCTTGGCCGCTGGCTTGGCCGCTGGCGCGGCCTTGGGCGCGGCGGGTGCGGGCGCGGCCATGGGTTTCTTCGGCACCAGATCCGGATCGCATTCCGTGGTCGCCATGGCGGGGGTCCAGTAGCCCGTGCGCCAGCAAAGGCCGAACGGATTCTTGACCACGAGATTGTCGGACGCTCCGCCCATTGCGTAGCCGTTATCTGCTGCGGATGCGGTGGATACGCCCATGCCGAGCACCAGCGCGGCCACTACGACCAACCCGAATTGTTTTGCGATTTTGTTCATGTTTTCCCCTCGATAAAGTTCGATGTTACTCAAGCATGGAAACTTTCCGGCTGGCTATGGGTTAAGCCTTTGTTTCCATTGACAGCCTATTTTGCCACAAAATACCCAGCTTCTTCAAATCATTTTTTTGCCTGCTTTTCAACTCCCGGTTTTCGACCAATAGCCGTCCTGCAACCCATACATGGCTGACGTTTTCGCGTCCCGCGCCATAGACAAGCTGCGTTATCGGATTGTAGCAGGGCAGCATTTCCGGCGCACTATACTCAACTGCGGTCAGGTCGGCGAATTTGCCCTGCTCGATCGAGCCGATGGCGTGATCCAGGCGTAGCGCACGCGCGCCGTCGAGCGTCGCCATGGCGAGCGCCCGATGCGCGGGCAAGGCCAAGGCATCGCCGCTAAGCGCCTTGGCGAGTAGTGCTGCCAGGCGCATTTCCTGGAACAGGTCGAGGCGGTTGTTGCTTGCCGATCCGTCTGTTCCCAGTCCGACGTTGACCCCTTCGGCCAGCATATTCGCCACCGGCGCGAAGCCGTTGGCGAACTTGAGGTTGGAGGAAGGGCAATGCGCAACCGAACTGCCGTTTTTTACGAGCAGTGCGATCTCCTCCGGCGTGAGGTGAATCGCATGCACCGCGATCAGGTTTGGACCGACCAGGCCGAGGCGGCGCAGCCGCTCCAGCGGGCGCACCCCGTGTTGCGCGATGCTCTGCGCGATTTCGTCCGCAGTCTCGTGCACATGCATGTGCACCGGCAGATCGAGTTCCTCCGCCAGGGTAATCAGCCGCGAAAACGTCTTGTCGCTGACGGTGTCGGGCGCGTGCGGTGCCATGCAGAAGGAAAGCAGCGGGTGATCGCGCAGGGCATCGCGCAGCGCCAGACCTTTCGTCACATAGTCTTCGGCGTCGGCGGCATACGCGGTTGGCACATCGACGACTACCAGTCCCAGCGCCGCGCGCATGCCCATTTCGGTGGCGGCGCGCGCCGCCTCGGCCGGATAGAGGTACATGTCATTGAAACAAGTGATGCCGCCGCGCAACATTTCGGCGCAGGCGAGCAAAGTGCCGTCGTAGACGAACTGCGCTGACACGTGTTTGGCTTCGGCCGGCCAGATGCGCTGCTGCAGCCATTGGGTCAGCGTCATGTCGTCGGCATACCCGCGCATCAGCGCCATGGCGGCATGCGTATGCAGATTGACCAGGCCGGGAATGAGCGCATGCGCGGGCAAGCACACACGTTCGCTCGCCACGTAGGCGGTATGGGTCTGTGCCGTCGGCAGTACGGCCAGAATTCGGCCGTCGCGCACGGCAACGCTGTGGTGTTCCAGCACGCAGCCGGGGGGGCTGACCGGGACGACCCAGCGCGCGTCTATCAGCAAATCTATGGCTTCCACGTTCGCATCATGCAAGTCGTTCACGCTTCCAGGCGGCGGTTCGCCCGCAGGATACAGCAGAACCGTGAAACGGGCTTGAGCGGACGGCCCGGCGATGGCCTGGAATTCAGCGATTTAATGGTCAGACAGCGGCAGTGCGTGTTAAAATTCAATGCTTTTTCAGGCCGCGCTACGCGGCGCTTTTTTTGAGGTCCTAACGCGCCGGAGACTGGCGCTTTGGCCCCTCCGATTTGCCAGCAAACTAACAGATTGTCAGCGCGTCATGGAACAACAATTCGCCAAAGAAACCCTGCCGGTAAGTCTCGAAGAGGAGATGCGGCGCTCCTACCTCGACTACGCCATGAGCGTGATCGTGGGACGTGCGCTGCCGGATGTGCGCGACGGCCTGAAACCGGTGCACCGGCGCGTGTTGTTCGCGATGCACGAATCGAACAATGTGTGGAACCGTCCTTACGTGAAATGCGCGCGTATCGTCGGCGAGGTGCTCGGCAAGTATCACCCGCATGGCGATTCCGCCACTTACGAAGCGCTGGTGCGCATGGCGCAGGATTTTTCCATGCGCTACACGCTCATCGACGGCCAGGGCAATTTCGGCTCCATCGACG
>CAKKSJ010000075.1 GCA_919902965.1 Burkholderiales bacterium | reverse complement strand
GCTCGCGCAGGCGGGCGTACGCCTCGCGCCGCATGCGCTGGCGCAGTCGGCCGATGCGGCCGTCGCCGCGGCAATCCGCCTCGGCTATCCGGTGGCGCTTAAAATCGAGTCGGCGGACATCCTGCACAAAACCGAAGCCGGCGGCGTGCACCTCGATATCGCGAACGCGGACGCAGTCCGCAGCGCATACGCTGCGCTCGACGCCAGCGCGCGCGCGTACAAGCCCGACGCGCGCATCGAAGGCGTGCTGGTGCAGGCCATGTTCAAAGGCGATGTGGAATTCGTCATCGGCCTGCAGCGCGACCCCGTTTTCGGGACTGTCATCATGGCCGGCCTCGGCGGCGTGCTGATCGAGGTACTTAAGGATGTTGCCTTCCGCAAGGCCCCGGTGAGCGTGGCCGAGGCCCTGCGCATGCTCGACGAACTGAGAGGCCGCGCCGTGCTCGACGGCCTGCGCGGCAAACCCCCGGTGCATCGCGCGCGCTTGGCGCAGTTGATTTCCGCAGTGTCCTGCTTCGGCGCCGCCGCCGGCGAGCGCTTGCGCGAGCTCGACCTCAATCCGGTGCTGCTGTCTCGCGAGGACGCAGTCGCGGTCGATTGGCTGATGGTGCTCGACGATTGAAGCCGGCCAAAGTGGAAGACCAACATTCGAATTTCGAGTTTAACCAGTAGAGAGGTGCAGCTATGCGCGCAGAAGTAGCAATCGTTGGCTATGGACGTACCCCTTACAGCAGGGTAAAACCCGGAGAACCGGTACTCACCGTGGACGAGTATCTCGCCTGGGCTGCGGACCTGGCCCTGAAAAGAGCCGGCATGTCCAAGAACGATTTCGATGGCCAGGGCATAGGGGTGGCCCACGCCGAGGCCGCCCACACCGTGAACTGGTCGGCCTGCGTCGCGGAAAGCCTGGGCATCAGCCCAAAGATTCTTCTGCGCGCTGACCAGGGCGGCGCCTCGGCTGCCGCGATGCTGGTTCGCGCCGTGGGCATGATACGCGCGGGCATCGTGGACCGGGTGCTGGTGATGGGCGCGGACACTCCGCTCACTATCCCGTCGATTGCTCCCGGATTGCCGTTGTCGCCCGAGCGCACGCGCGGGGTCTACTGGGATTTCCAGGGTCCCTTTGGCGTGATGGGCGCCAACTCCCAGTTCGGCCTGGTGCACGCGCGCTATCTGCACGAGCATCAGAACCAGATCAAACCGGAGCATCTGGGCAAAATAGCCGTGACCACGCGCTACCACGCCTCCCTCAACCCGGGCGCGATCTACCGCAAGCCTTTCACCCTGGAAGAGTACCTGGACTCGCGCATGCTCTGCGATCCGGTGCGCCTGTTCGACTGCGTGCCCATGGTCAACGGCGGCCTGGCGTATATCGTCACTTCGGTCGAAACGGCAAAGAAAATCACCGACAAACCGGTCTACCTGCTGGGCTTCGGCGAGATCAACAACTACTACCACGGCTCGCGCAACCGGCCGGACATCACTTACACCGGCTTCGAGCAGTGCGCCCCGGAGGCATTCAAGATGGCGGGCGTGCAGCACAAGGACATCGACGTGTTCGAACCCTATGACGATTACCCGATGGTGGTGCTGATCCAGATGGAGGATTACGGCTTTTGCAAAAAAGGGCAAGGTGGAAAATTCGTCGAGGAGCGTGACATGACATTCAAGGGCGATTTCCCCATTTCCACCGACGGCGGGCAGTTGTCCGGCGGCCAGCCGGGCGGCGCCATCGGCGGCTTCATGCCCATGATCGAAGCCGTAACGCAGCTGCGCGGTGAAGCGGGAGAACGCCAGGTCAAGGATGCCGCTATCGCCGCTGCCTCCGGTTTTGGCGGCATGACTTACGCGCGCAACAATCGCAGTTGCGTCACGCTGGTATTTGGATTGGAGGCATAGACCATGACACAGACACCCAAAGGAAAACCCCTGCCGCAGATCACCGATCAGACGCGTCCGTTCTGGAGCGGCGCCAAGCAGGGCAAGCTGATGATGCAAAAGTGCAGTAGCTGCGGGACTCACAATTTTTTGCCAAAGCCCTGGTGCGTCGAGTGCGGGAACCGCGAGCTGAAGTGGGTTGAAACCAAACCCTACGGCACGGTGTACTCGCTGACTGTCGCTTACGCGGTTATGATGAACTACCCGGACTGGAAGGAGGACCTGCCCGTGATCAACTGCATCATCGACCTGGATGAAGGCGCCAGGATGTACGGCCAGCTCACCGATTGCGCGCCGCAGGAGGCGCACATCGGCATGCGCGTGGAAGCGCACTTCGTGGATATCAGTGAACAGGCCGCCATTCCCAAATTCAGACCACTCAAGAGTCAGCTCTAGGCGGCAACCTCCTCTATTCGTCGACGGACTTCGTCTCGCCGCGCATTGACCTCATCGCCGAAGGTTTCGGCGCCCGGGAGATCAGCGGCAAATCCGTTCTCCACCAATTTACGCGCGGCGCAGGGCAAAACTTCACCTGCGCCTCGACCAACTCATCGCCGCTACCTCTGACGATGCCGATGCCAAACGCATCATCAAGCGCTTGCGTCGTCACCGACACGAGATGCTCACTTTCCTTGATCATGAGGAGGCCAGCCCGTACAACAATCATGCCGAGCAACAGATGCGCACCGCTGTGCACACGCGCAAAGTCAGCCATCAGAACCGCTCATTGCAAGGAGCAAAACCCCACGCAATCTTCCTGAGCCTGTTTCGCTCGGCGCAACTCCAGGGACTCAAGCCCGTCGATTACGTGTTGCGACTGGCCATATCCGCCCTCGCTTGTGAATCCACTGATATGATCACGCCCGAGCAATTCCAACAAGCCGCCTGATCGTTTCAGGCGGCTAAAGTGACACGCCGAGTCTAACGAGGCACGATGCCTCTTTCCTTGAAGTACTTCAGCGCACCGGGATGCCACCGGACTGGTGACGCGCCGATCGTCTGGTTCTCGAGCGTCATATTCGACGCCTCACGGTGCGCGAGCACAAGATCGGGCTGCTTGTCGAACAACGTCTTCACGACGTCGTAGGCGATCTTCTCGCTCATCTTCTCGTTCACGTAGAGCACACCCCAGACGTTTGCGGTGAGAGCTTCGCGGTCCTGGCCCGAATAGGTCTTCGCCGCGATCTTGCCGGGCGCATAGATCGGCCCATACTTCCTGTTCATCGTTGCCACGGCGTCGGCGTGATCGATTAGCTTCACTTTGATCCCCGGCGTCGCCGCGACGTCGGTCACTGCCGGCAGAGGCACACCCGCCGCGTGCATGAAAGCGTCGATCTTGCGGTCCTTCAGCGCGTTGACC
>CAKKSJ010000074.1 GCA_919902965.1 Burkholderiales bacterium | reverse complement strand
TTTGATGAGCGTACGCTCGCCCGTGAGCAGGTATTCGGCATAGCCGCCTGGCCGGTTCCAGCCCACCAGCACCGATATGTTCAGGCACATCTGCGTATCGCCGGCAAGACAGCTGGCGCAGTGCCCGCAGTGCACCGGGATATAGACCAGGCAGCGCCGCCCGTGCAACGCATGGCCGGGCTGTTCGACCGTGCCGAAAATCTCGTGGCCGGGCGTGAATTTTCCGCCCTTGATCCACAACTTGATGTCCGAGCCGCACAGCGCCGTGCGATTGACGCGCAGCAGGACCTCGCCGGCCAGGGGCTGCGGCAGTTCGACGCTGCCTATGGTGATTCTCTTGTCGCCATGAAAAACCGCGGCGTGCATGTCTTCTCCTTATCCCTTTACCGCGCCTATCGACAGCCCGGACACCAGCCGGCGCTGGACGATGAATGCCAGAATCAGGGGAGGCAGCGCAATGAGCGTCGCCGCCGCCATCAGAGCGCCCCAGTTGGATGCGCCCTCGCCAATGAAATTGAACGAGGCGGCAATCAAGGTCTTGGTGTCGCCGTTGGAAAGCACGAGTGCGAAAAGAAAGTAGTTCCACGAGAACACGAAAGACAGGATGGACGCCACCACCAGACCGGGCATCACCAGCGGCAAGGCGATGCGCCAGAGGATGCGCGGCACGCTGCAGCCATCGACCTGCGCGCTTTCCAGCACGCTGCGCGGGATGTTGTCGAAGAACGGCAGCAGCACCCAGATCACGATAGGCATGGTTATCGCCGCGTGCGTGAGGATCAGCGCCCAGTAAGAGCCGATCAGGCCCAATTCGCGAAACATCACGTACCACGGCAGCAGGAACAGCGTGCCCGGAGCCATGCGCGCGAGCAAGGTGACTGTGGCTGGCCAGGTAATGCGCGTCCACGACACCGCAAAGGCCGCCGGTACGCCGAGTGCGATACCGATCGCAGTGGAACCCACCGTTATCACCAGGCTGTTCCAGGTGTAGTGGGAGAACGGCGTCGTATTGAACAACTGTCGGTAGTTGTCCAGCGTGGGTGCGAACCAGAGTTTGGGCGGGTATGCGGTCACCTCTGCCGACGGCTTGAACGAGGACAGCACCATCCACGCGATGGGCATCAGGATCAGCAGCGCCACGACGGCGATCTGCAGCAGGTTCAGACGCTGAATCAGCTTGTCGCTCATCACGCGCTCGCTCACCAGGCCACGCGCTTGCGCGCCTGCGTAAGGATCATCACGGCACCCAGCACGATCGCCGACAAGGTGATCATCAACGCGCTGGCATAGCCGATCTCGAAGAACTCGAATCCCTTGCGAAAACCATAGATGTTCAGCGTGTTCGACGCATTTCCCGGTCCGCCTTGCGTGGTGATGTAGATGATGTCGAAAAATCGCAACAGGTCCACGCTGCGCAGGATCGCCGCGGTGACCAACGTCGGCATCAGCAGGGGCAGAGTAATGCGGTAGAAGGTCTTCCAGCGCGACGCGCCGTCGATCTGCGCGGCTTCATATACGTTGGGCGGCAGCGACTGCAACCCGCCCAGCACGATCAGTGCAACATAGGGGGTCCATTGCCAGGTATCGATCATGGCCACGGTGGGAATGACCCACTGCGGCGAGGCCAGCCACTCGGAGCGGGGCAGGCCAGCGCTTTGCAGCAGCCAGTTGGCCGCGCCTATGGAGGGATCGAGCACTACCAGCCACATCATGCCGACGACCACCGGCGGCAGCACGAACGGCGAGATCATCAGGGTGCGCACGATGCCCGAGAGTTTCTTTGAGCCGTGCAGAAGCACTGCGACGTAAGTACCGAGCAGCAGCTGCATTACCAGAGACAATGCGTAAAGCAGAAGGGTGATCTTCAGGCCGTTCCAGAATTCAGCGTCCCGGACCATCTCCACGTAGTTCATCCCCAGATTGAACCTGGGCGTGCCGATGAAACTGAACTGGTGCAGGCTGAGCCAGACGGTATAGGCGAACGGGAACGCAATCAAGGCCACGGTGAACGCGACGGCAGGCGCCGACATGAGCGCCAGCTGCCCCTTGGTGCCGATTTCCCGACTCATCTGCGGCTTACCCAGCGAGAAAGCCGCCGTCCACGGCGAGCACCGTGCCGGTGATGTAGCGGGCGGCAGGCGACGACAGAAACACCGCACTGCCTGAAATATCGGCAGGCTGTCCCCAACGTCCTTGCGGGATGCGCGCAGTTATGCGCTCGTAATGCGCCCGGTCCTTGCGGCCCTCGGCGTTGAGCGATGTTTCGATATAACCCGGGGCCACGGCGTTGACCCGAATTCCCTCCTTGGCCCACGCCAGCGCCAGTGACTTGGTGAGCATCACCACCCCGGCCTTGCTTGCGCAATAGGCCGGAATCCACGGCAGAGCGACATAGGCGTTCATCGACGCAAGGTTGACGATGCTGCCGCCAGCCTCCCCGTTGGCAGCCAACAGCGCGTGGCATGCGTTGCACAGGCGAAACGTGCCCGTCAAGTTTACATCCAGCACACGTTGGAAGGTCTCGACTTCGTACTCCTTGAAACGCGCAAGAACTCCCGCGCAGTTGACGAGTGTGTCGAGCCGGTCGATCTCTGCCACAAATCCGGCGATCTGCGCGTCGTTGGTAACGTCCAGTACCTGAAGCACCAGCCTGGATTGTGGCTTCAGCGCGCTGGCACCAAGGGCGGCCAGATCAACGCCGGTGGCGATCACTTCGCAACCGGCATCGAGAAAAGCCTTCGAGATTGCGCTGCCGATATCGCCGGCGCCCCCGACAACCAGCACGCGATGCCCGGGAGCCAGATCAAACGAAGCCACGCACCACCCGCACAGAGGCCGCCCAACAGATGCGACAGCATCTCATGAACGACCCTCTTGTCCCGGTCCTCACTCCTTGCTGATCAACGCATCAAGCGCCTTGTCGGCGT
>CAKKSJ010000073.1 GCA_919902965.1 Burkholderiales bacterium | reverse complement strand
TGGGGGGTACATATTAGGTATATTTGTGTGCCAGTACAAGAAGAACCAAGTCGCCCATTTGCCAGCCTCATGCCTGAATTACCTGAAGTCGAAATCACGCGTCGCGGCATAGAGCCTTATCTGGCTGGAGCAATCATCACCGGCGTGCGCGTGAGCGAACGCCGGCTGCGCTGGCCGATCCCAGTCAGGCTGGCGGCCCGCATCACCGGCCGGCGCATCGCCCGCGTCTCGCGACGCGGCAAGTACCTCCTTATCGACTGCGGCGATAACAAGTCCGCCGGCTGGCTGATCCTGCACCTGGGCATGTCGGGTAGCCTGCGCATCCTGGACGCCGGCACGGCAGCCGGGCGGCATGAACACTTTGACCTGCTATTGGGCAAAAAGTTGTTGCGCCTGCGCGACCCGCGCCGCTTCGGCGCGGTGCTCTGGACTGGCGGCGATATCGCGCAGCATCCGCTCATCGCCGGCCTGGGCGCCGAGCCGCTGCAGAAATCATTCAACGGAAAATTTCTGCATGCGGTGACGCGCGCGCGCAAAGTCGCCGTCAAGCTCTTATTGATGAACGCAAATATTGTCGTTGGCGTGGGCAATATCTACGCCAACGAAAGTCTGTTCCACGCCGGCATCAATCCACGCACTCCGGCAGGGCGGGTGTCGCTCGCGCGCTATGAGGCGCTCGCGGCTGCGATCAAATCGACGCTGGCACAGGCGCTCGCCGCTGGCGGCAGCAGCCTGCGTGATTTCGTCCACAGCGACGGCGGCTCAGGCTATTTCCAGCAACAGCATTACGTATATGGTCGCGCCGGTCTGCCCTGCCGGGTCTGCGGCACACCCATCCGGGCTTTGCGCCAGGGGCAGCGCTCCAGTTTTTTCTGTCCCTCGTGCCAGAAATAGGCTTTTATTTTCGCGCTGAAGCTTGCTTCAGCCGTTTTGCTTCTGCGCCGTGAGTCGCTGATATTTCTGCTGCAGCGCTTCTTTGGTCTCGGGATGATCGGGATCGACGGGAATGCAGTCCACCGGGCAGACCGCGACGCACTGGGGTTCGTCGAAGTGCCCGACGCACTCGGTACACTTGGCGGGGTCGATGACGTAGATCTCCTCACCCTGGGAAATCGCCTCGTTCGGGCACTCCGGCTCGCACACATCGCAATTGATGCACTCGTCGGTAATTATTAAGGCCATGGTATTCGCCTATCCAACTGGGGTTTCTGTATCAGGCGCCGCCCATCTGCCGCACCTTCTCCCTGATATAACGCTCCACCGTGGGCTGAACGAACTTGCTCACATCCCCTCCCAGGGTGGCAATTTCGCGCACCATGGTGGCGGAAACGAACATGTGCTGCTCGCCCGGGGTGAGGAACAGGGTTTCGACATCCGGATACAGGTTGCGGTTCATGCCTGCGAGCTGAAATTCGTATTCGAAGTCCGACACCGCCCGCAATCCGCGCAGCACGACGCGTGCGTTCTGGGTACGGATGAAATTCATCAACAAGCCGCGAAAGCTCTCCACGCGCACGTTGGTGTAATCCGACAGAACCTCGCGCGCCATGGTCACGCGTTCATCCAGTGTGAAGAACGGCTGTTTGCCGCGGCTGTCGGCGACGCCAACGATCAGTTCGTCGAACACCAGGGCGGCGCGCCGCACCAGATCCTCGTGACCGCGCGTGAGCGGATCGAATGTTCCCGGATAGACTGCCCTAGTCGCCATATGTCACCAATGCATAGTGCACCTGTCCGGCGCGGCCCTGCCGGAGTATCCGCCAGTCGCCCGACGGTGCGTATGCCGCGGCACTTTCGACGTACACCCGCGCCCCCGGCCGCAGCAGCGGGACCACCCGCGCTTGCGCCTTCTCCAGCAGGTTCGAGCCGAACGGCGGGTCGAGAAACACGAGGTCGAAGCGCGCCGCCGCATCTGCTGCTGCGGCAGTGGCAAATTCTAGCGCATCCGCACAGTGTACTTGCAGGTTTTTCGCTGTAAGCAAATCGGCGTTGCGGCGCAAGGCCGCGATGACACCGCGGCTTTTTTCCACCATCACCACGCTGGCCGCGCCACGCGACAAGGCCTCGAAGCCGAGCGCACCGCTGCCGGCGAACAGATCGAGACAGCGCTGTCCGCCCAGGTCCTGTCCCAGCCAGTTGAACAGGGTTTCGCGCACGCGGTCGGCGCTGGGCCGCAGACCCTCATGATCGGGGAAGGCAATGCGGCGGCTGCGCCATTCGCCGCCGATGATGCGAACCTGGTTACTCTTTGCCACTTCCGACGACGACGGTCACTAGATGCTCCGGGCGCAAGCGCCTGGCGAACGCGGCGCGAACTTCGGCCACGCTCAGCGTTTCGACCCGGCCGGCAAAATCATCCAGCCAGGTCAACGGCAGCCGGTAAAATCCGATCACGGCAACCTGGTTGAGCAGTTTGCGGTTGCTGTCTATGCGCAATGCAAAACCGCCGACCAGATGCTGCTTCGCCGCCTTCATTTCGGCGGGGCTGGGCCCGCGGGCGAGGAATTCCTCCAGCACCGTGCGCACGTGCGCCAGCGCTTCCTCCGCCTGCTCTTTCTTGGTCTGCAGTCCGATCTGGTAGGGGCCTTGCTGGGCCAGCGGCAGGAAATAACTGTAGACGCTGTAAGCGTAGCCGCGTTTCTCACGCACTTCGAGGTAAAGTCGCGAAACGACGCCGCCGCCGAGGATGTAATTGCCTACCAGCAGCGGAAAATAGTCCGGGTCGCCGCGCGCGATCGCCGGCAGGCCAAGCAGGATATGGCTTTGCGATGCCGGATGCGCGATGCGCAGCGTCTGCGCCGAGGGCGGGATCACCGCCGCGGCCGGGCTCGGCGCCGCGCCCGTACGCGGCAGTCCGGCGGTGAGTTCTTCGGCGATGCGCTCTGCAAGCGCCCGGTCGGCATCGCCGACGATGGTGAGCACGGCACCCGCGGCGCTGTAGTTCTCCCGATAAAAGCTCTCGACATCTTCGCGTGCGATGCGCAGAACCGTAGCCGGCGTGGGTGCGTATGCATAAGGGTGGTTTCCATACAGCAGGCGGTAAAATGCCCTGCTTGCGATCGCGTCGGGCTTGGTCGCTTCCTCCCTGACTGTGTCTATCAGACGCGCCTTTTCGCGCGCAAACGCCGCCTCCGGAAATGCCGGTGTTTGCAGTATTTCGGCAAAAGTCGCGATTGCCTGTGCGCGTTCGCGTTCGCTCGAAAGGGTGCGCAGCGACAGGCTGGCGCGATCGCGATCCGCTTCGCCGCTCAGCTGCGCGCCGACATCGGCGATGCGCCGGCTGAGTTCGTCCTCCGAATGCGCTGCGGATCCCGCTTTGATCAGCGTATGGGTAAGCCCGCCCAGCCCGGCCTTGTCGCCGGACGCACGCCGTCCGCCGGCGTCGAAATCGACATTCACGTCGAGCATCGGAATGCCGCGGCTCTCGACGAAATAGACGCGCGCACCCGAAGCGGCGGTCCAGTGCTGGATCGGCAGCGCAGCTTGCGCCGCGCACGCCGCCATCCACAAGACCGCGGCGAATAGCGGGCGGGCTTTTCCCTCGCGCTTGCGCACCACTTCAGCGCCCCCCGCCTGCGGGCGGCCGCTTATGCACCTGATCCAGCGGCTGCGGCTCGAGCACGGCCACGGTGAGTTGATCGTCGACGAAGAACTGTTTCGCCACCGCGCGCACCTGCTCGGCGCTAACCGCCTTGACGCGCTCGGGATAAGTCCCGATGTCCCGGTACGACAGGCCCGCGGTCTCGAACCTGCCGATTTCCATCGCCTGGCCGAAAATCGAATCGCGCTTGAATATCTGGCGCGCCACGACCTGCGCCTTCACACGCGCCAATTCCTCCGGCGTGACGCCGTCGCGCACCAGGCGCGCGAGTTCGGCGCGCAAACCCGCTTCCAGTTCGGCCACGCTCCTGCCCTGGCTGGGCGTCCCTTCGATAAAACACATTCCCGGACCGCGCGCGGTCGAATCGTAACCCGCCCCGACCTCGCTCGCCATGCGGCTGTCCCGAACCAGCGACTGATTCAGGCGCGCCGACTCGTTGCCGTCCAGTATGCCGATCAGCACCTCCAGCGCATAGGGCTGCCAGTCCGGCTCCGTGGCGCGCAGCACCGGGCACTTCCAGCCCATCAGCAGGTAAGGCAATTCGGCCGGCGCCTTGACGACCAGGCGGCGCATGCCGCGCTGTTCCGGTTCGCGCTGGGGCTTGCGCGCGGGCAAAGGCCGGGCCTTGATGCGGCCGTAGTATTTTTGCGCCAGGGCAAACACCTCCTCCGCCTTGACATCCCCCACGACGACGACGAAAGCGTTATTGGGCACATACCAGCGCTGGTACCAGTTGCGCGCATCGAGATGGTTCATGCTGGCGAGATCGTTCATCCAGCCTATGACGGGCCGCCGGTAGGGATGGGCCAAATAGGCCTCCGCATTGAGCGCTTCGGCCACCAGGGCGCGCGGCTGGTCTTCGGTGCGCAGGCGCCTTTCCTCCATCACCACCTTGATCTCGCGCGAGAATTCGGACTCGGTGACCAGCAGATTGGACATGCGATCGGCCTCCAGGCGCAGCATCAGGGGCAGCGCCGCCTTCGGCACCTGCTGGAAATACGCGGTGTAGTCGCGGTTGGTAAAAGCGTTCTCGCGTCCGCCGGCCGCGGCGATGCGGCGCGAGAAATCGCCGCTCTTGACGGTCTTGGTGGCCTTGAACATCAGGTGTTCGAGCACATGCGCCACGCCGCTGGTGCCGCTCACTTCATCCATGCTACCGGCGATATACCAGAGCATGTGCACCGCGGTCGGAGCGCGATGGTCCTGTTTCACGATTACGCGCAGTCCGTTGGCAAGCTTGCGCTCCTGCACGCCCGTCTGCGCTGCGGCGGCAGTGCTCACGGCTGCGGCTGCGAACAGCGCAATCAACAAGCGGCCAAACAACCGGATTTTCATGCACACCCTTCTGCTAAAATCGGGACGTATCTTAGCGGGTTTTCAGCCCGCCGCGCGAGCGTCCATGTTCAGTTTCCTCAAGAAATCTGCCGAAGCCGCACCCGTTCCATCCTGGAGTGAACGACTCAAGGCCGGGCTCGCGCGCACGCGCGTGCAAATCGGCGGACTGTTCGGCGGCGGCAAGATCGACGCTGCGCTGTACGAGGAGCTGGAAACGGCACTGCTCAGCGCCGACACAGGCGTGGCGGCCACCCGGTACCTGCTGGAAAACCTGCGCCGCCAGGTGGGTAAGAAAGGCCTCACCGAGAGCGGGGAACTCAGACTCGCACTGCAGGAAGCGCTCGCGACTCTATTGGCGCCGCTGGAGCGGCCGCTGGCGACGGAAGGACATCAGCCCTTCATCATTATGCTGGCCGGGGTCAATGGCGCAGGCAAGACGACGTCCATAGGTAAACTGGCAAAATATTTCCAGGCGCAGGGAAAAAGCGTGCTGCTCGCCGCCGGGGACACGTTTCGCGCCGCGGCGCGCGAACAGCTTGCGATCTGGGGCGAGCGCAATCAGGTCGCGGTGATCACCCAGCAGGGCGGCGACCCGGCAGCGGTCATTTTCGACGCCGTGCAGGCGGCGCGCGCGCGCAAAATCGATATTGTGCTCGCCGATACGGCCGGGCGGCTGCCGACGCAACTGCATTTGATGGACGAGATTCGCAAGGTCAAGCGCGTCATCGCAAAGGCCGATGCAAGCGCGCCGCACGAGGTCCTGCTGGTACTGGACGCCAATACCGGCCAGAACGCGCTCAGCCAGGTCAAGGCCTTCGATGACGCGCTGGGGCTGACCGGTCTTATTCTTACCAAGCTGGACGGCACGGCCAAGGGCGGGGTCATTGCGGCCATCGCCAGAGAGCGCCCGGTGCCGATACGCTTTATCGGCATAGGCGAGGGCATAGACGATCTGCGACCGTTCCTGGCGCAGGACTTTGCCACCGCCTTGTTCGGTTCGGATTGAACCTGCGCTTGCCTGCCGCTACGCGATGATCAGTTTCAAACAGGTGCGCAAGAGCTATCGCGGCGGCCATGAGGCGCTGCGCGAACTCTCCTTTTCCATCGAATCGGGTGAAATGGTGTTCATCACCGGCCGCTCGGGCGCAGGCAAGAGCAGCTTGCTCAAGCTTATTCCCGCGATCGAGCGTCCGAGCAGCGGCACGGTGCTGGTGAACGGCCAGAACATCGGCAGCATGCGTCCCGCTGCGATCCCTTTTTTGCGCCGCAATCTGGGTCTTATTTTCCAGGACCAGAAGCTGCTCTATGACAGAAGTGTGTTCGACAATGTCATGCTGCCGCTCGCCTTCACCGGCCACGCGCACAAAGACGCGGCGCGGCGTGCGCGGGCGGCACTGGACAAGGTGGGCCTGCTGGCGCGGGAAAAAGCAAATCCGATCACGCTCTCGGGCGGAGAGCAGCAGCGCCTGTGCATTGCCCGTGCCGTAGTCAACCGCCCCAGTATTCTGCTTGCCGACGAACCGACCGCGAACCTCGATTCGGCTTCCGCCGCCGAAGTCGTGGACATGTTTCGCGCCTTCAAACAGGTCGGCGTGACCGTGCTGATCGCCACGCACGACGAAGCCCTGGTACAGCGCCTCAGTCCGCGCGTGCTGGCGCTCCGGGAAGGGAGGTTGGAGCCTTGAGCACCTGGCTGCGCCAGCACTGGCAGACCTTCGGCCTGACGCTTACGCGACTGGCGCACCATCCCCTGGCCACGCTGCTCAATGTGCTCGTGATCGGCGTTGCGCTGGCGCTGCCTCTGGGCGGTTACCTGCTGCTGCAGAACCTGGGTGGTGTCGCGTATCAGCTTACCGGCAAGCCGCAGATCAGCCTGTTCCTCGCCCGCGATGCTGACAAGGCCGATATCGCCGCGCTGGAGGCGCGCCTGAAGCAAATGCCCGGGGTGCGCACGCTGCGTTTCATTTCGCGTGAACAGGCCCTGGAGGGGCTGAAACAGTCGGAGAACCTGTCGGACGTCATCACGGCCTTGCAGACCAACCCCCTGCCCGACGCGTTCGTGATCGAGACTGGCAGCGGCGCCGCAGAACTGGAACAACTGGAGGCGCGGCTGAAAGCCCTGCCCAAGATCGCCCAGGTACAACTCGATTCCGCCTGGGTAAAGCGCCTGGAAAGCCTGCTGGAACTCGGCCGAATGGCCGTGCTGATCCTGGCGACGCTGCTTGCCTGCGGCCTGGTGGCCGTGACTTTCAATACCATACGGCTGCAGATCCTGACGCAAAAGGACGAGATCGAAGTGAGCAAGTTGATAGGCGCGACCGACTCCTTTATCCGCCGGCCCTTTTTCCACCTGGGCCTCGTCCAGGGCGGACTGGGCGGAATGGCCGCGCTTGCCATCGTTTATCTGTGCATGCTCGTTCTCAACCGCAGCATCCTGGAACTGGCGCGCTTGTATGGCTCGGACTTTCGGCTCAGTTTCTTCGCGCTGCCGGACTGTCTCGCCCTGCTCGCCTTTGCCGCCGTTCTAGGCTGGCTGGGCGCATATATGTCAGTGAGCAGACACTTATCTGGCATAGAGCCCAGCTAGGGGCGGCGCTTCCCGCCCCACGACAAGGCCGGGCTCGGTCTCGGGAACTTCCTGGACCATTGGCACTCGAACGCTGCGAGTGCTAAAATTAGCTCGGATACTGGTGGCTAAGCGCGGCGCAACTGCCATCTGGCGCGTCGCCGATTGCCAAGCTGAGAAGGAGTCAAACTATGTATCAAGTGATGAGCTTACCAGTGCCTTCCCTGGTGGGAAGCCTGGAGACCTACATCGCGACGGTGAACCGCTTTCCGCTGCTGACGGCAGAGGAAGAGTTGCGCCTGGCCCGCAGGCTGCGCGACGAGAACGATATCGACGCGGCGCGCGCCCTGGTCGTCTCGCATCTGCGCGTGGTGGTGGCCATCGCGCGCGGCTATCTCGGCTATGGACTGCCGCACGCCGACCTGATTCAGGAAGGCAATATCGGTTTGATGAAAGCGGTGAAACGCTTTGACCCCGAGCGCAATGTGCGGCTGGTGTCCTTTGCCATCCACTGGATCAAGGCCGAAATACACGAGTTCGTCCTCAAGAACTGGCGCCTGGTCAAGATTGCCACGACCAAAGCGCAGAGAAAGCTGTTTTTCAATCTGCGTTCGATGAAAAAGGACTTGGGGTCGCTGTCGCAGGACGCGGTAGACGACATGGCCAGGCAACTGCGCGTCAAACCGGCGGAAGTCAGGGAAATGGAAATGCGCTTCGCCGGCCAGGACCTCACCCTGGAAGCGGGCGACGACGACGAGGACAGTTTCGCGCCGATTGCCTACCTGACCGATACTGACAACGAGCCGTCCAAACTGCTCGAATCCGAGCAAACCGAGCGCATCGGTACCGAAGGCCTGCAAACGGCGCTGGCCAGCCTGGACCAACGCAGCCGCCGCATTATTGAAGCACGCTGGCTGCGCGAAAAAGATCCAGCGACCTTGCACGAGCTTGCGGCCGAATTCAAGGTTTCCGCCGAGCGCATCCGCCAGGTCGAAGTCAAAGCCATGCAGAAAATGAAAGGCCTGCTCGCGGCCGCCTAGGCCCGCTTGCCGGCCTATTCCTGCTTGAGCAGGATACGCAGATCGGCGGCCAGGTTCGCGCCGCCGTCGCCGTAGCGCGCGAACAGCCTCACCCGTCCCTGCGGGTCGAACACATAGCTTCCAGCCGTGTGGTCCACCGTGTAGCTGGTGGGCGTGGGCCCCGGCTGCTTCTGATAGAACACGCGAAATGCCTTCGCCGTCCGGGCGGTCGTCTCCAGGTCGCCGTACAAACCGAGAAAGCTCGGATCGAACGCGGGGACATAGAGCGACAGCAATTCGCGCGTGTCGCGCTCCGGATCCAGGGTTACGAACAAAACCTGCACGCGCTTCCCATCCGCCCCGAGCTGCTGCACTACCGACTTCATTTCCGCCATGGTCGTCGGACAGACGTCGGGACATTGGGTATAACCGAAAAAAATCACCACCGCCTTGCCGCGAAAATCTGCCAGGGTGCGCGTCTTGCCGTGGTGGTCTGTGAGGCGGAAATCCCGGCAGCAATCGGCGCCGGTGACATCGGTGTACTTGAACGCGGGCGGAGAGGGCACGCAGCCGATCAATGCGAGCATAACGAGCGCTGCGCCGAGTAAGTGCGAGGTTCGAAATTCAATCGTCATGGCGTCGCCCGGCGGTTATTGCCGAACTGCGGCACCGTCATTGCAGAAGTCCGTTATCCGAATACATAATTTCATTATCCCGCAGTTCCATTCGCGGATCGAGCAGGCTACCGGAAAAGCGCCGCGCGCCGCGCTTTTCCGGACACCCGACTCAGCGATACTCCGCCTCGCGCTCATGCCGCGCCGATGCGAGGTATACCGCGCCGGCGGCGCGGTAGTAGAGAATCCAGAAATCGCCGAGCAGCCACTCGCGCGCCTGCAAGCGACGGCGCGCTGTCAACGGGGCAAGACGATTGAGCCAGTGTTGCTCGGATTCGGTCTGCGTCAGGCTCAGTTGCGCAGGCCTGCCAATGTCGGGACGCGCCGCCAGAAGCTGTGGAAGCTCAATTTCGACCCGATCGATCAGCGACAGCGCACGCGAACCCGCGTCGGGGTGCAGGTGGCGCAGGCTCTCGTAGTGATCCAGAATCGCCTCAAGCGCACGCTCGAAGCGCCGTGTCACCACGACCGGCAACCGGCGTGCTGCGCTCATGCACCGGCAATGCGCTTTGCCTTCGCGCGCAATCTGGCAAGTCGGGGTTTGAATTCGTCCCAGGTATACACACACCCGGCTTCGATGTCTTCGGCTGCCTCGACCAGCGCCTTGAGCATGGACAAGTGCTCGGCCTCCTTGAAGCG
>CAKKSJ010000072.1 GCA_919902965.1 Burkholderiales bacterium | reverse complement strand
CTCCGCCAACTACCTTTTTCGAAGTCCTCTGGAGTTCTCCGAAGCAGTTGGAAAAGCCCTGTAGATTTGACCTCTACAGGGTTTTTCGCTTCTAATCCCTTGCATCAGGGGGGCTGTCCGGTGAAAGGCGGGTGAACTCTATGACGTTGCAGATAGTTGTAATGGTCAAGCAGGTGCCCGACACCCATCACGTGACCCAGGACGCGATGAAGGCAGATGGGACCGTCAACCGCGCCGCGCTCCCGGCTATCATCAACCCTGAAGACCTGAACGCGCTTGAGGAAGCCCTGAAGATCAAGGACCGTATCGGCGCACACATTACGGCGATTACCATGGGTCCGATGAAAGCGGTGGAGGTGCTGAAGGAATGCCTTTACCGTGGTGCCGACGCTGTCATCCTCATATCGGATCGAAAGTTCGCCGGCGCAGATACATTGGCCACCGCATACACCCTCAAACACGCCATCGACAAGATCGGCGACTACGACCTGATCCTCTGCGGCAGGCAGGCGATCGATGGCGATACTGCGCAGGTGGGCCCCCAGGTGGCTGAAAAACTGAACATCAATCAGATAACCAATCTGCTTGAAGTGGTTGACATCGATGCGCAGCAGATGACCGCCAGACGTGCCATCAGCAACGGTTACGAGGTGGTGAGGAGCAGATTGCCCTTGCTCGCGACGGTATCGGGCGAGGCCAATCAGTCGAGGTCGCCAAGTGCGAAACTGGTGATGGCGTACAAGAGTATAGAAAAGGATATACGCGGGGACTCCTACGATGAATCCTACCTGGAGACGGAAGAAACGCGCAGGCTGAGTCGCATCGTTGAGTGGAATGCGGACTCCATCGGTGTGGATCCATCCCTATGCGGGCTCGCAGGATCACCCACCAAGGTCAAGAAGATCTTTAACGTCGTGCTGGCAGTCAACGATATCAAGCAGATTCCCGGTACCGACGCCGGTATCGGAAGCCTGATGCAGGAGTTGATGTCCGACCACATCGTTTAGCGGCGGTATTTGCGGATTGCAGTAGTCAGAGAGGTAATCGGCGACATGAAGCAGGTGATGGTCTTCGTCGAGCAGATCGACGGCCGGATTGCAGATGTCAGCATTGAACTGATCTGCGAAGCCCGCAGGCTGGCGCATCAGTTGGGTGCTGTGGTAAGCGCCGTGGCCGTGGGATCGAAGCTGATGGAGGTCCTTCCATCCCTTGGCAACTACGGCTGCAAGACTGTCTATTACGTCGAGGACGAACGGCTTTCCCACTTCACTTCGCATCCCTATGCGAAGAGCGTGGCCGGCGTTATTCGCAAACATGAGCCGGCTATTGTTCTGTTCGGTGCCACGATCATCGGCAGGGACATGGCGCCGCGGATAGCTTCCGCGCTCAAGTGCGGACTGACTGCGGATTGCACCGAACTTGCGATCGGCGAATACAAGAGCCTGAAGAAGACCTATCCGAATGCGTTCTTGCAGATAAGACCTGCCTTCGGCGGCAACATCATGGCCACCATCGTGTCGCCGGAAAGCGTTCCCAGCATGGCCACGGTTCGCCCCGGGGTGATGAAACTGGATCCGGCTGATCCCACGCTGGAGGCGGAAGTGGTTGTCGAGGAGTCCGGGCTTTCACGGGATGATTTCATGACCGAGGTCATCGAGGTGGTGAGAAGAGAGAAAAGCATCAATCTCGGCGCCGCCCATATCATCGTGGCCGCCGGTGCCGGTGCCGCGACTCCGGCAAGCCTCGCCTTGGTCAGAAAGCTCGCGCAAACGATCGGGGGCGCGGTCGCGGTATCGCGGCCCTTGGTGGATGCGGGCCTGTTCTCGCACGATCACCAGGTGGGGCAGACGGGAACCACGGTGCATCCGAACCTGTATATCGCCTGCGGCATTTCCGGCCAGATTCAACATCGGGCCGGAATGGCGGACTCGAAAAGGATCGTGGCCATCAACAGCGACCCTGACGCTCCCATCTTCAGGGTCGCCCATTACGGCATCGTCGGCGACCTGAACGAAATCATTCCAAAGATGATCGACGCGTACAAAGGCAAGACCTAGGGTTTATTGCAACATGAGGGGATAGCGCCCCTCATACTCCCCTAAATCAGGGGCCATTTCGACAATTCCAAAATGGCCCCCTAGGAGAACGGGAACCGTGTCCAACTATTACAAAGACAACTCGGATATTCAGTTTCATCTCAAGCACAAGGATCTGACGCGGGTCATCTCCCTCATCGAAGACGATTTTGCCGACCGGAATAGTTTTGCCTACGCGCCGAAGGACGCAGAGGATGCACTGGAGAATTACCGCCGGACGCTGGAGATCGTCGGCGAGATCGCTGGCGCTTTCGTTGCGCCCAGGGCGCGCGAGGTGGATGAAGAGGGCGCACGCTATGCCGACGGCGAGGTGAGCTACCCCAAGGCAATACGGGAAGCGATGGCGCGGATCAACGCGGCCGATCTCGCCGGATTCATTCTGCAGAGGAAATATGGTGGCCTCAATATGCCGTACACGGTGTTTTCGGCGGCGATCGAGATTTTCGCGCGTGCCGATGCGTCCTTGACACTCATCATCAGCCTGCAGGCGCTCGCGGCCACCATAGAGAAATTTGGCTCCGAGGAGCAGAAGAACCGGATTTTGCCTAGGTTCGCGACCGGCGAAATAGCCGGCTCAATGGCATTGACCGAACCGGATTCGGGTTCGGATCTGCAATCGATCATGCTGAAGGCGGTCCAGGGCAGCGACGGAAAGTGGCGTCTGAACGGTGTGAAGAGGTTCATTACCAGCGGCTGCGAGCAGTTGTCCCTGGTGGTGGCGCGTTCCGAAGAGGGCTCTAGCGGCGGACGCGGCATCTCGCTGTTCATCTACGAGCGTGATGACGATATGAAGATTCGCCGGATCGAACGCAAACTCGGAATTCGCGGCTCTCCGACCTGTGAGCTGCAGTTCAACAATGCCGAGGCGGAACTGCTGGGCCAGCGCAGGATGGGCCTGGTGAAATACACCATGTTTCTGATGAACTCGGCCCGCCTGGCGATCGCGGCCCAGGCGCTGGGAATCGCCGAGGCCGCCTACCGCGAGGCGAACAAATATGCCACGGACCGCAGTCAGTTCAAGAAAACGATCCGCGATATTCCCGCCGTGTATGAGATGCTGGTCAACATGCGCATCAACATCGAAGCGGCGCGCAGTCTGCTCTATGAGACCTCGGCGATGGTTGACATCAAGGAAGGGATCGAGCGCAAGCTGGAGCGCCACCCGGAGAAGGGGGCCGATCTGAAGAACGATCTCAGCCGCTATGGCAGGTACGTTTCACTGTTCACTCCATTGATTAAACGCTATGCCGCGGACATGGCGAACAAGGTCTGCTATGACGCCATACAGGTGCATGGCGGCGTTGGCTACACCAGGGAGTTTGATTCGGAGCGGCATTACCGCGACGTTCGCGTCACCAGCATTTACGAGGGTACGTCACAGCTTCAGGTCGTGGGCGCCGTGGGCGGCGTGGTAGGAGGCGTCGTATTCGAGCGTCTTAACGAGTACGAACATGAACATGACTTTGACGCGGTCAAGACGCTGTTCACATCGGCGCAGCAGCTACGCACGCGCCTTGAGGCGGCTGTGTCCCACATCAAGGAGCGATCCGACGCGGAGTTCCAGGAGTTCCACGCCGAGCGGCTGGTGGAAATGGCGACCGACAGCGTCATTGCCTATCTTCTTTGCATCGATAGCCTGCACTCGGAGCGCAAGAGCAAGTTGGCGCAGCTGTTCATCTCCGCGGCACAGCGACGGGTGAAAGCACACCTGGACTTCATCCTCTCCGATGACCTCAGCCTGGTCCAGTACTATGGAGACATTGTCAAGGCCGATGAGCCGCTCTAGCAGCCTGTTAACATTCATCGCATGAGACGCGTTGCCTCCAAATCGGTTAGCGGCAGCAATCGCCGGCGTGTACAATGTGGCCTGCCGTTTGTTGGTGATTTCGTACTGGGGCATAGGTGCTTGTGTTGTGGGTGGGGGCGAGAAAGCTTCACAACTACAAAATAAAATCAACCACTTATGTGCAGAAGTGGCGCGGGGGCTACTCCGCCAACAACGAAAGGCGAACCCAGGCAGGGTTCGCTTTTTTTACTTGAGAGCGTAATTTCATGTTTGATCTAATCCACAAAAACAAAAGGCTGGTGCAGGTGCTGCTGGCGCTGATGGTGTTGCCGTTCGCGTTCTGGGGCATCGATTCCTATCAGCGCGGCGCGAGCGCGGTGCAGGACATGGCCGAGGTCGCGGGGCAGAAGATTACGCTGCAGGACTTCAGCCGGGCACAGCGCGACCAGCAGGATCGCCTGCGTGCGCTGCTGGGCCGCAATTTCGACGCAGCAATGCTGGACACGCCCGAGCAGCGCGCCGAACTTCTCGATCAACTGATCCAGCAGCGACTGCTCGCAGTGCATGCGGTAAGAAGCAATCTTGTGGTGACCGACGCGCAGTTGCGCGAGATCATTGTGGGCCTGCCGGCATTCCAGGAAAACGGCCGGTTTGCCAAGTCGCGTTACGATGCAATGCTGCGCGCGCAAGGCATGAACGATGTGCTATTCGAGGCACGGCTGCGCCAGGACATCGAACTTCAGCAGCTGAACGGCGCGGTGTCCGACTCAAGCCTGGTAAGCAAAGCGCTGGCAACACGGATTCTGGCTATTCAGGGGCAGCAGCGCGAGGTGTCCGAAGTGCTGCTGTCGATTGATCAGCTTGCGAGCCAGGTCAAACTGGCCCCGGACGCGGTCAAGACTTACTACGACAGGCATCCGGGCGAGTTTGTTGTGCCGGAGCAGGTGCGGGCTGAGTTCGCGCTGCTCAATGCGGATACGCTGGCCGCACTGGAAACGGTGAGCGAGGCGGACATGCGCAGCCTGTATGACAGCAAGGTGCGCCCGAAATTCGAGGAGCGCGCTGCGACCAGGAAGAAAGCCGAAGAGCTGCTGGCGCAATTGCGCGCCGCACCAGAAAAGTTCGGCGAACTGGCCAAGCAGTATTCGCAGGATCCCGGCTCCAAGGATAGCGGAGGCGACCTCGGCTTTTTCGCGCGCGGCGCAATGGTGAAGCCGTTCGAGGATGCGGTATTCAAGCTCAAGAACGGGCAGCTGAGCGGCATCGTGGAGTCGAGCTTCGGTTTTCACATTGTCAAGCTGACCGGGATCAAGCCGGCCAAGGACGGTGAGCCCGAACAGCGCCAGGCCAGCCATATTCTGCTGACCGCACCGCCTGCGGTCGGGGATTTTCAGGCCATGCGCGCCGAAATCGAGAAGGATCTGAAGAAACAGCGCCTGGGCAAGAAATTCGCGGAAGCCGCGGAGACCTTCAGCAATCTCGCCTATGAACAACCGGATACCCTGCAACCGGTCGCCGACAAGTTCAAACTGAAACTCCTGCAGTCCGGATGGCTTACGCGCGAAGCCAATGTGGCTGCCGGCGCGCTCAATAATCCGAAAATACTGAATGCCCTGTTCTCAGCCGATTCGCTCAAGAACAAGCGCAACACTGAAGTCGTGGATGCCGGCCCGGACGCGCTGCTGGTGGCGCGTGTAATCGAGCATAAACCCGCTGCGCCCAGACCGCTGGACGAGGTCAAGGCAGAGATCACAAAAAAGCTGACCGATCAGGAGGCCATGGCGATGGCGCTGCAGCGCGGAGCGGTCAAGTATGCCGAGGTGCAGCAGGGAAAAGATGCGGGCCTCGCCTGGAGTGCGGCCAAAATAGTCAGCCGGCAAGGGAAACCGGTGCTGCATCCGGACGCGCTGAAGGCGGTTTTCCGTGCCGACGTCAGCAAACTGCCGGTCTACCTGGGAGTGGAGTTGCGCGACCGTGGCTACGGCCTCTACCGGATTTCGCGCGTGATCGATGCGCCGACGACGGATGCGGCGCGCGAGAAAGAGATACAGGCGCAGCTGGCCCGGCAGGCGGCGGAGGAGGAATCCGCTGCCTATATTGCGAGCCTCAGGGCGGCGGTCAAAATAGAAATCAACCGCGCCAACCTGGAGAAGAAAGGCGGCTAGCGCGGCCGGCCCCGTGTGGCGGTTCGAATGCAGTCACATGCGAAATGCGGATTTTGCGTGCTGCGCCGCGAAGCAAGTCCTCCCGGGGGACGCGCGCCAACCGCGTTTTCTGTACGGTGCGCCGGGAGACCGGCAAGGAGTTACGGGTGAAAGTCCCGAACGATA
>CAKKSJ010000071.1 GCA_919902965.1 Burkholderiales bacterium | reverse complement strand
TTATTAATTTTTTGGAGAAACAACATCGCTCAGGAAAAAGCGCAGCGCCTCAACACCGAGATAACCGCGCCCGAAATACGCCTGGTTGGCACTGAAGGCGAACAGTTGGGTGTGGTCCCGATCGCAGATGCAATGCGGCGGGCGGAAGAACTGGAAGTGGATCTGGTGGAAATTGCACCGACGGCCGTACCCCCGGTGTGCAAATTGATGGACTTCGGCAAATTCAAGTACCGTGAAGCCAAGAAAGCGCACGAGGCGAAGCTCAAGCAGAAGCAGATTCAGGTCAAGGAAGTGAAATTCCGGCCCGGTACAGACGAAGGCGATTATCAGATCAAGCTGCGCAACCTGACGAAGTTTCTGGACGAAGGCGACAAGACCAAGGTGACGCTGCGCTTTCGCGGACGCGAGATGGCGCACCAGGAATTCGGCCACCGGCTGATCGAGCGGGTGAAGAACGATCTGCTCGAGCACGGTGTGGTCGAGCAGTATCCGAAAATGGAAGGGCGCCAGCTGGTGATGGTTCTGGGGCCGAAGAAAGTGGCGGTAAAGAAAAAGCCTGAATCTGCTGAGAAGAAGGCGGAACCCGCAACAAAATAGATTTTGCAGTACCGTTCCCGGCTAGCCGGGGATGCAAAACAAGTGGTGTCAAGGTCAACAAGCTCTCCTCTCTGGAGACACCTGCCGCCATGTCAAAACTAGGAGTAGTCATGCCCAAGATGAAGACCAAGCGGGGCGCTGCCAAGCGTTTCCGCATCCAAGGCAGCGGCGGGATAAAACGCACCAAAGCGTTTTTGCGCCACATCCTGACCAAGAAGACCACCAAGCGTAAGCGCAATATGCGCGGCACGTCCATGGTGGACGCGAGCAACCTGCGCTCCGTGCGCGCAATGCTACCCAACGGTTAAGGAGACGAGCCATGCCTAGAGTCAAACGTGGAGTAACGGCAAGCGCCCGCCACAAGAAAGTAATGGATCTTGCCAAGGGCTACCGCGGCCGCCGCGGCAGCGTCTTCCGCATCGCCAAAGAGGCGGTGATGAAAGCAGGCCAGTACGCCTATCGCGACCGCAGGACGAAGAAGCGTGTGTTTCGCGCGCTGTGGATCGCTCGCATTAACGCGGCGGCGCGCGAGTGCGGCCTCACCTACAGCGTATTCATGAACGGCTTGAAACGGGCCGAGATTGAAGTGGACCGCAAGGTGCTAGCCGACCTCGCCGTGACCGACATGGCAGCCTTCGCCAAATTCGCCGAGCAGGCCAAGGCATTCATGCCTTCTGGCACGGCGGGCCTGCCTGCCAGCGAGGCAGACGCGGCGTCCAGGTAGGCCGCGGCAGAGTTTACGCGTATCAATGCGAAAAGAGGCTAAATGATTAGCCTCTTTTCGTTTTTGAAGGACAGCCCGCGCGTGAACCTAGCGCGGGCTGTTTAAAGGCTCGTGCCTCGCGATGCGCCGCGTGCCGGGCAATGGGGTTTAGGGACCGCCCGCGCGTGAAGCTCGCGCGGGTTGTTTAGAAGCTCGTGCCTCGCGATGCGCCGGGTGCCAAGCAAATGGCCTTGGATGTGAGAATGGATGATCTGGAAAGAATAGTCAGCGATGCCCTGGAGCAGTTCAGCCGCATAAGCGATGCTGCGGCGCTGGAGCAGGCGAAGGCGCAATTTCTGGGAAAGTCGGGCGTGCTCACCGATCTGCTCAAAGGTCTGGGCAAGTTGCCGGCCGATGAACGGCGCGAGGCCGGCAGCCGCATCAACGCGGCCAAGCAGGAACTCGAAGCTGCGCTTGTCCGCCGGCGCGAGGCGCTGTCGCAAGTGCAGCTGGATGCGCGGCTGGCGGAAGAGGCGCTGGATGTGACGCTGCCGGGGCGCGGCGCGGGACGCGGCCGCCTGCACCCGCTCACGCGCACCCAGGAGCGCATCGAGGTCATATTCCGTTCAATCGGCTTTGACGTCGCCGATGGCCCCGAAATAGAGACCGACTGGAATAATTTCACCGCGCTCAACAATCCGGAGAACCACCCGGCACGCTCGATGCAGGACACGTTCTACGTCGAGAACAAGGACGCGGCGGGCAGGCCGCTGCTGCTGCGCACGCATACCAGCCCTATGCAGGTGCGCTACGCGCGCATGTGGGTCGAACGATTTCGCCATGCGGCGAAAGTACCGCCGATCAAGGTGATCGCGCCCGGGCGTACTTATCGCGTCGACAGCGACGCCACCCACTCGCCCATGTTCCACCAGGTCGAAGGCCTGTGGATCGACGAGGATGTCAGTTTCGCTGACCTGAAAGGCGTGTACACGGATTTTCTGCGCTGTTTTTTTGAAACCGAAGCGCTGGAAGTGCGCTTCCGGCCTTCGTTCTTCCCGTTCACCGAGCCGTCGGCGGAAATCGACATGGCGTTCGGCGCCGGTCCGAACAAGGGCAAATGGCTGGAGATCTCCGGGGCCGGCCAGGTGCATCCGACGGTGATCCGCAATTTCGGGCTCGATCCGGAAAAATACATCGGCTTCGCCTTCGGTTCGGGCATAGAACGCCTGGCGATGCTGCGCTACGGAATTAACGATCTGCGCCTGTTCTACGACGGCGACCTGCGCTTTCTGCAGCAATTCGCATGAAGTTCTCCGAGCGCTGGCTGCGCAGTTTCGTCGATCCGTCGCTGTCCACGGCGGAACTGGCGCACGCTCTCACCATGGCAGGACTGGAAGTGGAGTCGCTGGAGCCGGCCGCACCGCCCTTCTCGGGCGTGGTGGTGGCCGAGATTCTCGAAGTGGCGCGCCACCCGAATGCCGACCGTCTGTCCTTATGCCGGGTCAACGTCGGCGAAACTGCGGCGCTTGCCATCGTGTGCGGCGCGCCCAACGTGGTGGCCGGTATGCGCGTGCCCTGCGCGCGCATCGGGGCGCGCCTTACGAGCGTCGACGGGGGCGCGTTCGAAATAAAGCGTTCCAGCCTGCGCGGCGTGGAAAGCCAGGGGATGCTGTGTTCGGCGAAGGAACTGGGCATAGCTGACGATCATAGCGGCATCCTACCGCTCGCGGCCGATGCGCCCATCGGGCAGGACCTGCGCGAAGTGCTGCAACTGGACGATACGCTGTTCACCCTCAAACTCACCCCGAACCGCGCGGACTGCCTGAGTCTGCTAGGGGTTGCGCGCGAAGCGGCGGCGATCACCGGTGCGGCGTTCAAGGCGCCCGCAATCGCCGCCGTTGCCGCCAAAACAGCCGCACGTCATCCGGTGAAAATAACCGCGCCCGAGGGCTGCGGGCGCTTTGCCGGCCGCGTGATCCGCAATGTCAATGCGGCTGCGCCGGTGCCCGAGTGGATGAAGCAGCGCCTTGCGCGCTCCGGCCAGCGCTCGATTTCGGCACTGGTGGACGTGACCAACTATGTCATGCTCGAACTCGGGCGCCCGCTGCACGTCTACGATCTGGACAAGCTGCGCGGCAGCATCGACGTGCGCTTCGGACGCAAGGGCGAGCGCGTGAAGCTCCTGAATGAGCAGATCGTCGAAGTGGACGAGAACGTGCTGTGCATCACCGACGACTCGGGTCCGATCGGGCTCGCCGGCATCATGGGCGGCGAATCGACCAAGGCGGAGACGGACAGCAGGAATATTTTTCTCGAGTCCGCGTTTTTCTTTCCCGACGCAATTGCGGGCCGTACGCGCTGCTACAATTTCAGCAGCGACGCTGCGCATCGCTTCGAGCGCGGTGTGGATTTCGACAACAACGTGGCCGGTATAGAGCGTGCCACCGAACTGATCCTTGCGATTTGCGGCGGCGAGCCCGGACCAACCGACGACCTTGTGGTGCGCCTGCCGGAGCGCAAGCCGGTACACGTGCGCAGCGCGCGCGCAGCGAGAGTCCTCGGTATCGACGTCAGCGACGCGGAAATTACCCGGATTTTCTCGCGCCTGGGCCTTGCCAGCGCGCGCACTGCGGACGGCTTCGACGTGACTCCACCCTCATACCGCTTTGACATCGCGATAGAGGAAGACCTGATCGAAGAGATCGCGCGCATTTACGGCTACGAGCGCATCCCGGCCAAGCAGCCGCGCGCGCGCGCCACGATGTCGCCGCAGCGCGAAGCGCTGCGCCCGCTGCTGCGGGTGAAGGAAGCGATTGCCGCGCGCGACTACCAGGAAGTGGTGAATTTCAGTTTCGTCGAGGCCGAGTGGGAGCGCGATTTCTGCGGCAACGATGCGCCGATCGGGCTGTTGAATCCCATTTCGAGCCAGCTCTCGGTGATGCGCTCGGGTCTGGCAGGCAACCTCATCGCCAATGTGCGCTACAACCTCAACCGCAAACAGAGCCGGGTGCGCGCGTTCGAACTAGGACGGGTATTCCGTGCAGACGCCAGTGTCAAAGACGGGCCCCTCACCGTGGCCGGGATTGCGCAGCCGCTCAAGCTGGGCGGCATCGCCTATGGTCCGGCCTATCCTGAGCAATGGGGAAAGGCCGAACGCAAAGTCGACTTCTACGATATCAAGGCAGATATCGAAAGTCTGTTTGCGCCGGCTGAAGCGCGCTTCGAGCGCGGCTTGCATCCCGCGCTGCACCCGGGGCGCGCGGCGCTGGTGCTGTTCGATGAAAAGCCGGTCGGCTGGATCGGCGAACTGCATCCGCGCTGGCAGCAGAAATACGAATTGCCGCAGGCGCCGGTCCTGTTCGAACTCGACCTGGATGCGCTGCTGGCTGCGCCGATGCCGGCATTTCGCGAGGTATCCAAGTTTCCGCCAGTGATCCGCGACCTGGCACTGGTGGTCGACGATTCCGTGCCGGCCCAGGCCTTGCTGGAGGCGATGCAAGCCGCCCCTCCGGCGCTCGTACAAGACCTTTTCTTGTTCGACATCTACCGCGGAAAAGGGGTAGACGCTGGCAAAAAAAGCCTTGCATTTCGGGTAGTTATGCAAGATACTTCGAAAACGTTGACCGACGCGGAAACGGACGCGGCGATGGCGCAACTGCTGCAACTGCTCGCCGCCGGCGTCGGCGCCAAATTGCGTACCTAGGGAGAAAAAATGACATTAACCAAAGCCGAGCTGGCTGACTTTTTGTTTGAGAAAGTCGGACTTAACAAGCGCGAAGCCAAGGATATGGTCGA
>CAKKSJ010000070.1 GCA_919902965.1 Burkholderiales bacterium | reverse complement strand
TGCAGTTCTCCGGACTGGTACATCTCGCCCATGATGTCCGAACCGCCGACAAACTCGCCTTTGACATAAAGCTGGGGAATGGTCGGCCAATTGGCGTAGGTCTTGATGCCCTGGCGGATTTCCGGGTTCGACAATACGTCCACCGTGAATACTTCCTTGGCCCCGCAGGCATTGAGCATCGCAATCGCATTGGCGGAAAAACCGCACTGCGGCGCCTGCGGCGTGCCCTTCATATAGAGCACCACCGGATGGCCTGAAACCTGTTCCTTGATCAGTTCTTGTGCGTCCATTAACAACAACTCCTTTGCTAATACTTGAGTAAATCGCTCAGCTTTGGATTCTACCGGTTTGGAGACCCTTTGGTCAACCGCATCGGCACCATGGTTATATTGGAAAAACCAGGCAGGTCGTAGTCCCATGAGCGAGCAATTTGCCTTGGGCGTCGTAAATATGGCCTTCGGCGGTGGCCGCGCGATTACCGGGATGAATCACCCGCCCCTCGGCGTGCACGCGCCCGGTCTTGTCTGTTATTGCACGCACGAAATTGATTTTGAATTCCAGCGTCGTATAGGCCAGACCGGCCGGCAGAGAGGCGTGCACCGCGCAGCCCATGCAGGAATCCAGCAGGGTGGCGGCGTAGCCGCCGTGCACGACGCCGATCGGATTGTAAAACGCGAATTCGGGCACGCCTTCGAACCGCGCGCGGCCCGGTTCCACCTCGACCAACTCGAACTTGAGCGCCGCGGCTATAGGCGGTGGCGGGTACCTGCCTTCCATGATTCCGCGCATGAAATCCAGTCCGCTGAGTTGCTTCGCTTCGGCCAGCGGAGTCACGCCGGGCGGCAGGGTGTTGCGCTGTTTCGGCTTCGGGCTGTTGTCTGTCATGTCGGAGTACCTTGATTCGAATCGCAAAGATGGCGGTCGCTATTCTATGTCATTGCCGCGATGCGCCCGCCGCTCACCCGCGGGATCCCGGCGAGATCAGGCCAGGATTGTACTTCCGCGTAGCCCTGCGCTTCGAGCAAGGCGCAGCAGGCTTCAGACTGGTCGTAGCCATGCTCGAACAGCAAGCATGCTCCAGGATCCAGGTGAGCCCCGGCTTTGGCGACGATGGCACGGATGCAATCCAGCCCGTCGGCGCCGCCCAGCAGCGCGCGCTGCGGCTCGAAGCGCACATCGCCCGAGGCCAGGTGCGGATCCGCTGAGGAGACATAGGGCGGATTGGAGACGATCAAATCGAAGGTTTCGCCAAGCAGCGCGCCGAACCAGTCACCGCAAAAAAAACGTACGCTGACGCCGTGACGTTTCGCGTTCGCGCGCGCAAGCACCAGCGCGGCATAGTCGATGTCCACTGCAGTCACGCGCGCCTGCGGCCGCAGTTTCGCCAGCGTGACGGCGATCGCGCCGCTGCCCGTCCCCAGGTCGAGCACGCGCAGCGCCGCATTTGCGGGAATGCGCGCCAGCGCGAGTTCCACCAGCAGTTCCGTTTCGGGACGCGGAATCAGCACGGCCCGCGTGACCCCGAATTCGAGGCCGTAGAATTCGCGCACGCCGAGGATATAGGCGATGGGCTCGCCCTGGCGGCGGCGCTCCGCCATAGACGCGAACGCCTGCTCCGTATCCGCGCCCGCAGTTTCGTCGGCATGCGCGATCAGCCAGGCGCGGGTTTTTCCGATCACCCGCTCTAGCAGCATGCGCGCTTCCAGCAGCGGCAGGCCGCTCTGCGCGAGGAGTTGCGCAATGCTGGTCACGTCCGGGTCAGCGCGCAGATCAAGCCCCGGCTTCCTCGCCCAGCGCGGCGAGTTGCTCCGCCTGGTGCTCGGCGGCGAGCGCCCCGGTCAGCTCAACGAGATTGCCCTCCATGATGTCCTGGATCTTGTATAGCGTCAGATTGATGCGGTGGTCGGTGACGCGCCCCTGCGGAAAATTGTAGGTGCGGATGCGCTCGGAACGGTCGCCCGAGCCGATCAGGCTTTTGCGCGTCGCCGCCTGCTTGGCAGCCTGCTCGCGCAATTGCTTGTCCTTGATGCGCGCCGCCAGCACCGACAGCGCCTGCGCCTTGTTCTTGTGCTGCGAGCGCCCGTCCTGGCACTCCACTACGATGCCGGTGGGCAAATGCGTCACGCGCACGGCGGAATCGGTCTTGTTGATGTGCTGCCCGCCGGCGCCGGAGGCGCGGAAGGTGTCGACGCGGATCTCCGCCGGATTGATGACCACGTCGTTGATTTCATCGGCTTCCGGCATCACCGCAACGGTGCAGGCCGAGGTATGGATGCGCCCCTGGGTCTCGGTCGCGGGCACGCGCTGCACGCGGTGGCCGCCGGACTCGAACTTGAGCTTGGAATAAACGCCCTGGCCGATGATCTTGGCGATCACCTCCTTGAAGCCGCCGATCTCGG
>CAKKSJ010000069.1:6411-8829 GCA_919902965.1 Burkholderiales bacterium | reverse complement strand
GATCACGCCCTGTGCGCCACGGCGCAGCAAGTCCTGCTTTACGTTTTCCTGCGAGTTCGCGGTAAAAAATACCATCGGGGTAGCCGCCGTCTCGGGTAGCTTGCGCAAGGCATCCATGGTGGCAAGTCCGTCCATGCCCGGCATCATCATGTCTAGCAGTATCAGGTCCGGTGGGTCCGCCCGCGCCGTTAGCACGGCTTCGGCGCCGCTGCCGCAAACGCGCACAGCGTAGCCGCCCCCGACCTCGAGGCTGAGGCGGGCAATAAGCTGGATATCGGGATCGTCTTCGACCAGCATGATCTTCTTGAGCGTGCTGCTCATTCGTGCAGTGCGCCTCCGGCCCGTGTTTCCTGTTGTTCAAATTGCGGATGAGGCGGCAGATCGAAATAGAACGTGGTGCCTATGCCGGCTGCGCTCACAAAACCGATGTCCCCGCCGAGTTTGTCGACGATGATCCTGCAGATGGCCAGGCCCAGCCCGGTGCCGCCCCGCTGGCGCGAGGTTGAGCTGTCGGCCTGGGAGAAACGCTGGAATACACGCGGCTTGAATATTTCCGGAATGCCGGGCCCACAATCGACGACGCTGACGCGAAACGCGCCGGGTCCGCGCGCGAGGCGCACTTCAACGCAGGCGCCGCGCGGCGAGAATTTGGCGGCATTCGACAGCAGATTGGCCATCACCTGCATGAGCCGGTCCCGATTCGCGTTTACCCATGCCGGACCCTGACTTTCCACCAGCGCCAGACTGACGCCGTATTGGTGGGCATAGCCCTGGTTCGCCTGGATCGCAGTGGACAACAGCGCTTCGAGTTCCACTGGTTCCAGCTGGATCTGCAGTGTGTCGGAATCGAGTTTTTCCAGGTCGAGGATATCGTCGACCAGGCGTCCAAGCAGCTGTGAGTTGTTTCTGGCTACGCGGACCAAGGTCTGGGTTTCGGGATCCATTCCCGCTTTTTTGTCGAGCAGGGCAAGCGAGCCTATGATCGAGGCAAGCGGCGTGCGCAACTCGTGACTGACCACCGCAACGAATTCATCCTTCATGCGCTCGATTTCCTTGCGTGCTGAGACGTCGGCATTGGTTCCGGTCATGCGCAATGCGCGGCCGGCTGCGTCGCGCTTTACCACCTGGCCATGGCTGAGCACCCATTTCCACTTGCCCGCGCGCGTCATGACGCGGTTTTCAATGTGGTACTCCGGCTGCGTGCCCTTCAGCGCACCGATAAACGCCGCACTGACGCGCTCGCGATCGTCCGGATGCACCAGGTCGTACAAGGTCTTGGCGTCGGTGACCGTTGCGGCCGGCGCATCGCCCAGCATCTCGGCCCAGCCCTCGCTAACATATATTTTGCCGCTGACGATGTTGGCATCCCAGATCGCCAGCCGTGACCCCTGTAATGCGAGGTCGAGGCGCTCATTGGCGCGGAGGATTTCCTCCTGCTGCCGCACGCGTGCGCTGATGTCGCTGTGCGTGCCGATCATGCGCTGTGGTCTGCCCTCGGCATCGCGGCGCACCACCACGCCGCGCGTGAGTATCCACTTCCAGCTGCCGTCCTTGCAGAGCATGCGGTACTCGGTGGAGTAGCTCGGATTGCTGCCCTCCAGATAGGCCTGCAGCTCGGCCATCACGCGCGCTTTGTCCTCGGGATGGACGCGCTTTTTCCATTCCTCCCGGCGGTTCCCGAATTCGTCGTCGGCGTAGCCCAGCATCTCCTTGTAGCGTTTCGAATAGATGACCTCGTCGGTCTGGATATTGCGGTCCCAGACGCCGTCGCCGGCGCCTTCCAGCGCGAATTTCCAGCGTTCCTCGCTCGCGCGCAAGGCCTCCTCCGTGGCCTTGCGCTCGCTAATGTCGATGACCAGTGCGAAAAATCCACTGACCTCGCCGGCGTCGTCGATATCCGGAATAAAGGTGCCCGCGTGAACATGCTCGCTTCCATCTACTGCGTGCGCCCTGCCCTCGTACTCGACTCGCTTCCCGCGCAGCGCGCGTTCGATCCCCGGCAATATGGCCGCATAGGCGTCGTTTCCCATGATTTCGGCCAGATGGCGGTTGGCGACGCGCTCGGCAGGCAAGTCGAACCACTCCTCCATGGCACGGTTGTGTTGAACCAGCCGGTGCCGCCTGTCGACGTAGCCGATCATTGCCGGAACGGAGCCGGTGACCAGGCGATACTGCTTCTCCCGCTCGCGCAGGTTCGCTTCGGCCAGGCGCCGTTCCGTGCGTTGCCTGGCAATCGCGGCGGTGGCAAAAATCGCCAGCCCGATCGCCAGCAGCGCGCTCCAGAGCGTGATCTGGCCCAGCTGCTGTGTGCGCGTGGCGACGCGCGCGTGGCGCGCGCTGTCCAAGGCGTCCTCGCGCTGCCGCATTGCCTCCGCCAGAGCTTCGAATTTCCGCCCGCTACTTTGGTAGGCCTCGCTC
>CAKKSJ010000069.1:0-6311 GCA_919902965.1 Burkholderiales bacterium | reverse complement strand
GTGCCGCGTATGCGCTGGCTCTTCAGTTCGGCGTTGACCTGCTCCACGCGTTCCGTAACGCTCAGCTGATACGCGCCACCGACGGCGATCAGAACGGCGATGGTCGTGGCGAGCACCAGATACACGCCGATTTTGAATGAGAATTTCATAAGCGTTAGAGCATGGTACTTTTCGCTGGCAGCGTCAAATATCGCGGTGCCGGGGCCGGAAAACGCGGCGGTCTGCTAGAATAAACACAGGAGGCGTATGTCCGACAAGCTCATTATTTCTGTGGACGCGGACGTCGCAGCGCTGGTGCCGCGTTTTCTGGGCAATCGGGCGGCCGATGTCGGCAAGATCCGCGCGGCGCTGGCCGGGGACGATTTTGAAGCAGTACGCGCCGCGGCGCATGCAATGAAAGGCGCCGGCGGCGCCTACGGTTTTCCCGAGATTTCGCGGCTGGGTGCCGCGATGGAAGAGGGGGCGCAGCGGCGCGACGCGGCTGTCATCGCTAAGCTGGCGGCGAGCCTGGAGGCGTATCTTGCGCGTATCGAAATCAAGGCTGACGATGGGCAAGGCGCGCCGGGCAGTGGATAATACCGGGGCAGGTTTGCGCGGCAAGCATCGATCATCAGCACTTAGGAACCGATGACCATGCGTATCGCTTTGCTGGAAGACGAACAGGATCAAGCGGACTTGGTGTGCGCCTGGTTGACGGCCGCCGGGCACGGTTGCCATGCTTATCTGCTGGGCAAAGACCTGGTGCGCGAAGCCCAGCGCGAAACCTTCGATATGTTCCTGCTTGACTGGGAAGTGCCGGGGATGTCCGGTGCGGATGTGCTGATCTGGATCAGGGCAAATATCGCCGAACCGGTACCGGTACTGTTTGTCACGGCGCGCCAGCGCGAGGAGGACATCGTTCACGCGCTGTCCAGCGGCGCCGATGACTATATGATCAAACCCCTGGGAAAACTCGAGCTGCTTGCGCGCATAGACGCGCTGGGACGGCGTGCGCGCCAGAGGCAGAAACCGGACGAAGGCCTGCTCGAATTCGGGCCACTGATCATCGATTGTCCCAGCCGCCAGGTCAAACTGGACGGCACGGAGGTGGCGATGACCCAAAAAGACTACGAGCTCGCCTTGTTTCTGCTGCGCAACATCGGCCGCTTGCTTTCGCGCGGCCACATTCTGGAAGCGGTCTGGGGACAGTCGGCGGATATCAACACGCGCACCGTCGACACGCATGTAAGCCGCATTCGCGGCAAGCTTCAGCTGACGCCGGAACGCGGATGGCGCTTATCCGCGGTCTATCAGCACGGCTATCGGCTCGAACGGGTCGCAGTGGAGGCGCGGCAGCGCGCGTGATTAGGCGCGACGCCAGCTAGCCAAGACCCGACTTGAATAAATATCTATTGCTGGTTCTCGTCATAGCAGTCGTGTGGTGGCTGGCGAAAGGCTTCCGGCGCAAGGATGCCTCCGGCGACACGCCCGAGGCGGCACCCGAACAGATGGTCAACTGCGATCATTGCGGCCTCTATCTCCCGAAAAGCGAGGCGGTTTGCGTAGGCAAGCGGTTCTTTTGCAGCGACGAGCACCGCCGACTGGCGGGTTAGCGCCGATTAGGGATGGCACTCTGGCAATCTGCAGCTGACACACAGCCGGACTCGTTCTGGGTTTCGCTGCGTTTTTTCAACATTTACCGGCTCCTGCTCGCCGCGGTGTTCCTGGCCGCGGTCACGATTTTCGGCGACAGCCTCAATTTCGGCAGTCACAACCTTGCGCAGTTCAAGTATGTCAGCACGGCCTATCTGCTGCTGGCTGTCGCGTTTCAGGTGACGCTGGAAAGAATCCGCCGTAATTTCAATTTTCAGCTGAGCATGCATGTCATCGCAGACATCGTTGCAACGGTGCTGCTGATGAATGCCAGCGACGGTTTCAAGAGCGGCCTTGGCGTGATGCTGCTGATATCGCTGGCGGCCGCGGCGCTGGTGAGCCGCGGGGCGCTGATGTTGTTCTATGCCGCGCTTGCGTCTATCGCGATTCTGCTGGAGCAGGCGTACTGGGTGCTCAGTCTCGATCGCAGCGAAGCCCATTTCGTGCAACCGGGTTTGTTGTCCATCGGCTATTTCGCCACGGCGTTAATTACCAATCAACTGGCGCGTCGGGTCATCCGTCAGGAACGGGTGATGCGCCAGCGCTCGGTCGATCTAAGCAATCAGCTGCGCATTAGCCAGCTGGTAATCCAGGACATGCAGGACGCGGTACTGGTCGTCGATGGCAACGGCCTGGTGCGCCAGCACAATCCGCAGGTCTCGCTGCTGCTGGGTTTTCCGGTACCCGAACTCGACCAGATCGAACACTGCTCGCCCGAGATCGCGCGCGCCCTCGCGCGCTGGCGCGACGACGGCGGCGGCGCGGCGGAAACCCTGCTGCTGCCAGGAAGCGGCAAGCTGGCGCGCGCGCGCTTTGTCGAGGCCGGCGCCGGAGGCGGCAGTATCTCCCTGGTGTTCCTCGAGGACCTGTCGCGGCTGCAGGAGCAGGCGCAGCAGCTGAAGCTGGCTGCGCTCGGAAGGCTCACCGCCAATATTGCGCATGAGATCCGCAATCCGCTTTCGGCAATCAGCCATGCGAGCGAGTTGCTGCTCGAAGAGCAGCGGGGTCCGTCGCAGGAGCGCCTGCTGCACATCATTCAGGACAACTCCAAACGCCTGGATCGCATGGTACGCGACGTGCTTGAATTGACGCGGCGCGACCGGGTGCATGCGGAGACCATCGGCCTGGCGGCTTTTCTGCCTTCCTTCATCGACGAGTTTGCGCAGAACGAGCGCGTCCCGGGATCAAGCTTTGCGCTGCTGGTGAACGAAGAGAGTGAAATCGTGTTTGACCGGGTGCATCTGCAGCAGGTGTTGTGGAACCTTCTGCGCAATGCCTGGCGCCACTCGCGCCAGGGCGAGGCGAGCGTGCGCCTGGTGGTTAGCCGCCGCGCGAATCGGGTAGAATTGGACGTGATCGACGACGGCGAGGGCGTGCCTACGCACCTGCGGCAGCAATTGTTCGAACCCTTCTTTACCACGTACAGCAGCGGCACCGGCCTCGGCCTGTATATCGCGCGCGAGATGTGCGCGGCAAATTCCGCCATCCTTGAGTATGTCGCGTCGCCGGGGGACGAAGGCGGGGCGGATTTCCGCATCCTGTGCGGGAGCCGGCCGGCATGAAGCGTGCCGAACGCAGAGGCGAGCCGGTCGCTGCCGCAGTCCTGGTGGTGGATGACGAGGCGGATATCCGCGAATTGCTCGAGTTGACCCTGTTGCGCATGGGATTGGTGGTGGAATCCGCGGCCGGCGTGTCCGTTGCCAAGGATCTGCTCAAAGCGCGGCGCTTCGATCTATGCCTGACCGACATGCGCCTGCCCGATGGAGAGGGCCTCGATCTGGTGCGCCACATCAGCGAGCATTGCGGCGATCTTCCGGTGGCGGTAATTACCGCCTACGGCAGCGCGGAGAATGCGGTTGCCGCGCTCAAGGCTGGCGCTTTCGACTACCTGTCCAAGCCGGTGTCGCTCGAAGATCTGCGTACCCTGGTGAAATCGGCGCTCAGACTACCGCAACACCAGTCCGCAGCGAAACCCGCGCACCTGCAACTGCTGGGCGAATCGCCGGCCGTGCGCCAGGCCAAGGAGATGATCCATAAGCTCGCGCGCAGCCAGGCGCCGGTCTACATCGGTGGAGAATCCGGCAGCGGCAAGGAATTGGCGGCGCGCCTGATACACGACCAGGGTGCGCGCAACGACCAGCGCTTCGTCCCGGTGAACTGCGGCGCGATTCCGGAAAATCTGATGGAGAGCGAGTTCTTCGGTTACAAGAAAGGCGCGTTCACCGGGGCGGAGGCCGACCGCGATGGCTTCTTCCAGGTAGCGCACCGCGGCACGCTGTTCCTTGACGAGGTGGCCGATTTGCCCCTCGTCATGCAAGTCAAGCTGTTGCGCGCCATCCAGGAGAAGCGCGTGCGCAAGGTGGGTGCCACAAGCGAGGATGCGGTGGATGTACGCATGATTTGCGCCACCCATCAGAATCTCGCCGCGCTGGTCGAGTCGGGGCGGTTCCGCCAGGATCTGTACTTCCGTCTAAACGTGATCGAACTGAAAATGCCGCCCCTGAGGGAGTGCAGCGAAGACATATTGACGCTGGCGCAATCCATGCTCCTGCGCCTGGCCGGTTCCGGCGGTCAGGCATTGCGCCTTTCCGCAACGGCGCAGGCGGCACTTGTCGGATACGATTTCCCCGGCAATGTGCGCGAGCTGGAAAATATTCTGGAACGTGCCGTGGCGCTGTGCGGCGGCGGGGAAATCGAGCCCGGCGATCTGCGCCTCACGCCGGCGCGGCAGACGGGCGACGCGCCCAGCAGCGGGAAATGGCCGCTGCAGGACTACCTCGACCGCATAGAGCGCGAGGCCATACTCGAAGCGCTGGGCATGACGCGTTTCAATCGCACCGCGGCGGCCAGGCTCCTCGGCATCACCTTTCGCGCCCTGCGCTACCGCATGGAGCGGCTGGGAATCAACGAACCGCGGCCATGATCGTCGATTCCAGCGGGCGCGTCGACGCAGCGCGTTACCTAGCCTCGGGCAACTGCGACGAACGACCGCCGGGTGTCGCGATCACGCTGCTGGTGATCCACAATATCAGCCTGCCGCCGGGGGAATTCGGCGGCGACGGCATCGAGCGCTTGTTCACCAACGCGCTGGACTACGCCGCCCATCCCTACTATCGGACGCTGTCGGGCGTGCGTGTGTCGACGCACTTTCTCATTCGCCGTAGCGGCGAACTGCTGCAATTCGTGCCCTGCACGGAGCGCGCCTGGCACGCCGGGGTTTCCGCCTGGCACGGGCGCAGCGCCTGCAATGATTTTTCGATTGGAATCGAACTTGAGGGCGCGGACAACCTGCCCTTCGCCGATGCGCAGTACCGCGTGCTGGCAGAACTCGCACGCGTACTGCGCTCTACTTACCCCATCGCCGACATCGTCGGCCACAGCGACATCGCGCCCGAGCGCAAGACCGATCCCGGTCCCAGCTTCGATTGGATTCGCTTGCGCAGTTCGATCGAATACTAGGACCCGGAGCGCGCGGCGAGTTATCTTGCGCCGCCGCAACGCCGGCGGCGCCAAGCACATATTGCAATTTTCTCAGCGCGAACTCTCTGCAACGCGGCGCGTCGCGACTCGGTATTTTTGCGCCCATGTTGCGCGCGAACATAAATTTGTAAAAACTTCTTGCAAAATCAAAAGCGCATCACTAAAATTAGTTGCGAAGTAGTAACGAGATACTATATATTGTGGTTGCAGTCGAAATAAAAATATAAGATCAGCGACTGAAATGCTGCGGTTGGTGCACTTGGACTAGAGGAAAAAGCGTATATGCAGCTTGTCACCGATTCCGAAAAATCGCCATCCAAGGCCGGTGCCAGTGTTGCTGAAGTATCCGCAGTGAGCCAGTCCATCCATCCTGAATACCGCATCATCCGACGCAACGGTTCCGTGGTCGGATTCGACCCGGGCAAGATTTCGGTCGCGATGACCAAGGCGTTCCTGGCGATCGAAGGCGGGCAAGGTGCGGCATCGGCGCGCATTCGAGAATTGGTTGCCGCGCTTACCGAAGGCGTGGTCGCCGCGCTGGCGCGGCGCCAGCCCGGCGGCGGCACTTTCCATATTGAAGACATCCAGGACCAGGTCGAGCTGGCCCTGATGCGCTCCGGCGAGCACGAAGTCGCGCGAGCCTATGTGCTTTACCGTGAACAGCGCACCAAGGCGCGCAGCGCCGAACAGGCCAGGCAGAAGGATAAGGGCAGCGCCCCGGCGCTGCAGGTGACGGAGAACGGCGTCAGGCGGCCGATCGACCTTGCGGGTCTGAAAAGCCTGCTCGAGGAATGCTGCGCGGGTCTGGGCGAGGCGGTCGATCCGGACATTATTTTTCAGGAAACGCTTAAGAACCTGTACGACGGCGTGCCGATAGAGGAAATTCGCAAGTCGGCGATCCTGTCGGCGCGCGCGCTGATAGAAAAGGATCCCGGTTACAGCTTCGTCACCGCGCGGCTATTACTGAATACCATCCGTATCGAAATCCTGGGGGAAGAAGTACCCCAGGCGCAGATGAACAAGCGCTACGCTGAATATTTCCCGGAATTCGTAAAGCGTGGCATCGCTGCCGAGTTGCTGGACGAGCGGCTGGCCAAATTCGACCTGGTGCGCCTGGGCAAGTCGCTGGACGCCGCAGGTGACCTGAAATTCGGCTATCTCGGCCTGCAGACCCTGTATGACCGCTACTTTCTGCACGA
>CAKKSJ010000068.1 GCA_919902965.1 Burkholderiales bacterium | reverse complement strand
TCGGATTCGACAGGCGCGTGTAGACGTTGCCGAAGGTCTGCAGGTTGAACAGGCTTGCCGCATGTTCGGCCGAGTCGAACACATAGGAGGTAGTCTGATAGATCGGCACCGCGCGCGCGCCGGTGGCGGCGTCGGGGATCTGTCCCGCGTGCAGGCACAGGGTGCCGAAGCCGAATTGTTTGTCTGCCATGCTTATCGATTTCCTAGTAAGGCAGCCATCGTGGCCGTTTTGCTGAAATGACCCTGGTATTGACCCCAGCCCAGTTCAAGCCGCCGAACAGGCGCGCGTGCTCAATTTTCACGCAGCGGTTCACCACCGCGTCCAGGCCCGCGGCTTGGGCCAGGCGCACGGCTTCCTCGTTGCGCACGCCGAGTTGCTGCCACAGCACCCTGGCGCCGATGGCGATCGCGTCTTCGGCGATGGGCAGGATCTCTTCGGTCTTGCGAAAGCAATCGACGATGTCCACCTTGACGGGTATGTCGCGCAAGCCCGCATAGCACTTCTGTCCCAGCACTTCCTGGTAGGCGGGATTTACCGGGATAATGGTGTAGCCGTGCTCCTGCATGTACTTTGCCGCGAAAAAACTCGGCCGGTACCAGTTGGCCGACAGGCCGACCACGGCGATCACGCGGTTCTCGTGCAGGATGCGGCGCAGGCTGGGGATGTCGTTGTGCATGAGTAGGCGCTGAGGCTGGGGCTGTGGCCAAATTGTAGCGTAAAATTGTGGCACCTCATCCCACTTCCGCCCGATCACTATCATGAAGAACGAACTGAAATCCCGCAGCGGCGGCCAGCTGCTGGTGGACGCGCTCCAGGTGCACGGCGTCGATACGGCATTCTGCGTGCCGGGCGAGAGCTATCTCGCCGTGCTCGATGCGCTTTACGACGCGCGCGAGGCGATCAAACTCATCGTCTGCCGCCAGGAAGGCGGCGCCGCCAACATGGCCGAGGCTTACGGCAAGCTCACCGGCAAGCCCGGCGTCTGCATGGTGACGCGTGGACCCGGCGCGACCAACGCCGCGATCGGCGTGCATACCGCGTTTCAGGACTCCACGCCGATGATCCTGCTGATCGGGCAAGTGGGCGGCGACTTCGTCGAGCGCGAGGCGTTTCAGGAAGTGGATTTCCGCCGCATGTACGGCCAGATGGCCAAATGGGTGGCAAGCATAGACCGTGTCGAGCGTGTGCCCGAATACCTGAGCCACGCGTTTCATTGCGCCATGTCCGGGCGCAAGGGACCGGTGGTGCTGGCCCTGCCCGAAGACATGCTCACGCAGAGCGCGGCGGTCGCCGACAGCGATCCGTATCAGGAGGTCGTCGCCCATCCGGGCGCGGGCGACATCTCCAGGCTGCACAGCATGCTCGCCGCGGCCGAGCGGCCGCTGCTTATCGCCGGGGGCAGCGGCTGGAACCTCAAGGCCTGTGCCGATTTGTGCAAGTTCGTCGAGGCCAACGGCCTGCCTGCGGGCTGCGCCTTCCGCTTCCAGGACCTGTTCGACAATACTCATGCGAATTACGCCGGCGACGTCGGCGTAGGCATCAATCCGAAACTGGCGCAGCGCGTGAAAGATGCCGATTTGCTGCTGGTCATCGGCGCGCGCCTGGGCGAAATGACCACCAGCGGCTATACGCTCTTGTCGGTGCCGCGGCCGGCGCAAAAACTCATCCACGTGCATGCCGGCGCGGAGGAGTTGGGGCGTGTGTACCAGGGCGAGCTGCTGATCAACTCGGGCATGCCGCAGATTGTCGCCGCGCTCGCCGCCATGGCGCCGGTGGCGTCAAACGCCTGGAGCGAATGGACGCGGTCGGCGCATGCCGACTACATCGAATGGACCAAACGGCGCACCACGCCGGGTAAACTGCAGCTCTGGGACGTCGTCGACGTCCTCAAACGGCGCCTGCCCGCTGACGCCATCCTTGCCAACGGCGCGGGCAATTTCTCGGGCTGGCTGCATCGCTTCTATCCGCACCGCAGCTTTCGCACCCAGCTCGCGCCCACCAGCGGCGCCATGGGCTACGGCGTGCCCGCCGCGATCGCGGCCAAGATCGTGCATCC
>CAKKSJ010000067.1:3069-26766 GCA_919902965.1 Burkholderiales bacterium | reverse complement strand
CGTCCCAGACGAACTCGTACAGGGCGCGCGCAGCGAGGTCGAAGCGATAGCTGTCCAGGCCCTCGCACACCGCTTTCTCCGTGCGCTGCAGCCGGCTCACTATCCAGCGGTCGACAAGGGAAGGCGCAAGCGGCAGGGATTCATCCGCGCCGCAGTCCTTGCCCTCGGTATTCATCAGCACGAAGCGCGTTGCGTTCCACAGTTTGTTGCAGAAGTTCCGGTAGCCTTCGCAGCGGTTGAGATCGAAATTCAGCGTGCGCGAAAAGCTCGCGAGCGAGGCAAAAGTAAAGCGCAGCGCATCGGCACCGAAAGAAGGAATGCCCTTCGCATAGTTCTTGCGCACGTACTTCTCGACTTTCTGCCTGTGGCTGGCGAGCATCAGGCCTTGCGTCGATTTTTCCAGCAGCGCCTCGAAGCTGACGCCGTCGATCAGATCCAGCGGGTCCAGGGTATTGCCTTTGGACTTCGACATTTTCTGTCCCTCTGCATCGCGCACCAGGGCGTTGATGTAGACATGGCGAAACGGGACTTTGCCGGTGAAATGCAGGGTCATCATGATCATGCGCGCGACCCAGAAGAAAATGATGTCAAAGCCCGTGACCAGCACGGACGAAGGCAGGAATACTTCCAGGTCACCGTTCTTCTCCGGCCAGCCCAGCGAAGTGAACGGCACCAGGGCCGATGAGAACCAGGTATCGAGCACGTCCTCGTCGCGCCGGAGCGCGCCGCTGCGGCCTTGCGCCGCCGCCTGCGCGCGCGCCTCGTCTTCGCTGCGCGCGACATAGGCATTGCCCTGCTCGTCGTACCAGCAGGGAATCTGGTGGCCCCACCAGAGCTGGCGCGAGATGCACCAGTCCTGGATGTTTTCCAGCCAATGCTTGTAGGTCGTGCTCCAGTGTTCGGGATAAAACCTGACTTCGCCTTCTGCGACTGCCCGCAAGCCGCGTTGCGCCAGACCTTCCATTTTGACGAACCACTGGTCGGTCAGCATGGGTTCGACAATCACCCCGGTGCGCCCCGAGCGCGGCACCCTGAGCTTGTAGGGTTTCTCCGAAACCAGGCATCCTTGTGCAGCGAGATCCTGCAGGATGCGCTTGCGCGCTTCGAAGCGGTCGAGACCTCGGTAGGCCGCGGGCGCGTTTTCGTTGATTTTGGCGTCCAGCGTCAACACGCTGATTTGCGCCAGGTCGTGCCGCTGACCGACCTGGTAGTCGTTGAAATCGTGCGCCGGCGTGATTTTGACGCAACCGGTGCCGAACTCCGGATCGACGTAATCGTCGGCGATCACCGGGATGCTGCGCTCGGTGAGCGGCAGCCGGACCTGCTTTCCTATCAGTCCGAGGTAGCGCTCGTCCCTGGGATTGACGGCGATTGCGGCGTCGCCCAGCATGGTTTCGGGACGGGTAGTGGCGACCACCACGGTGCCGCTGCCGTCCTCGAACGGATAGCGGATTTCCCAAATCCTGCCGTCTTCTTCCTCGCTGTCCACCTCCAGGTCGGACACCGCGGTGCCGAGTACCGGATCCCAGTTCACCAGGCGCTTGCCGCGATAGATCAGGCCTTCCCGGTGCAGACGCACGAACACCTCGATCACCGCGCGCGACATGCGCTCGTCCATGGTGAAGTAGCCAGCGCGCTGGCCTTCGGTGTCGGCAAAGGTCCAGTTGGCCGAGGTGCCCAGACGGCGCATCTGGCGCGTGATGGTCGAGCCTGACTCCTGCTTCCACGCGCGCACGCGCTCGAGGAACTTGTCGCGGCCCAGCTCGACGCGGGACGTGCCCTCGGTCTGCAATTGGCGTTCGACCACGATCTGGGTGGCGATGCCGGCATGGTCGGTGCCTGCGACCCAATTGGTGTTGTAGCCGCGCATGCGGTGGTAGCGCACCAGCGTGTCCATCAGCGTTTGCTGGAAGGCGTGGCCCATGTGCAGCGTGCCGGTCACGTTCGGCGGCGGCAGCTGGATGCAGTAGGCCGGGCTGGCGCGATCCGCCGAATGGGCGAAATAGCCGCGCCGTTCCCATTCGGGATACCAGTGCGCCTCGACGGCGTGCGGTTCAAAACTTTTGGCTAGTTCCATCTTTTCTCTGGGGTCAGCGAGGATCGAGCGGCACTTTGCCCGGGAGGCGAACGACTCGACTGCGCAAAGCGCGAATTATAGCGGATAGCCCCGTCTAGCCAGGCCGTTTGCGCCGATCCAGCTCCTGTTCTACTGCGGCATGGACGGCATCGTTCAGAATTTCGCGCGCAAGCACGTGCAGCTCGCCGCGCAGACCATCGAATACGCGCTCGACCATAGGCGCGAGTTCATCCCTCAGTCGCTGTTCGATCAATGCATCGATGCTTGGCTGCAAATCGGCGAGCAGCGATACGCGAATGCCGGCCGCAAGCGCTTCGATCTGCTCTTCGTCCAGAGGCTTGGTTACGACATATTCGGTCAGCAGCGGCAGATCGTCGATGCCGGGATGGAAGTCCACCACTTCTTCGAGAACAGGGATCTCGGCATAGGGCCTCGCCGGGGCGCGCCCCGGGTGGTTGCGCCCCATCAGCGCATCCGCCTTGATCAGCAGGTCGTCCGGATCAGCCATTGGCCTTGGACAGGTCGTGCTTCGCAATCGCGTAGCCGCGATCGCGGTAAAAGCGAAAGCGCCCGCGTGCGGCCTCGCGATCCTCTTCGTCGCGGCCGACGATTTCCACCAGGCGCTGAAAGCGGCTGAACGCGGGCGGCCAGGCGGAATGCAGATTCAGCAACACCTCGTCATGCGGCGTGTCCTCGGGGTCGTGGGTAATGAGCACCGGCGTCTGCACGGCAAGCGGGCTGCCTGTCATGCAGTGCGGCAGGAATCCGGCTGGTTGCCAGGTCCAGAGCAGCCGGTCGATTTTCTGTGCCCCAGCCTCATCGGAAGCGTAAATGAGCACCCGCAGCTTCTGCTTTGTCGCCTTGGCCGAAAGGCGGCAGGCGACCTGCAGTTTGTCCTCGGCCTCGAAATAGAAGTCGATGCGCGTCATCTGCGATCAAACGGTGGTCGACGGCCTGCGAACGGCGCTGCGCTGTTCCCGGTGAGCATGGTCACTTGCCCGCGCGTTTCATCAGAAAACTGCTCAGTAGCGCGACCGGCCGTCCCGTAGATCCCTTGTCCTTGCCGGATTTCCAGGCGGTGCCGGCGATGTCCAGATGCGCCCAGTCGAATTTCTTGGCGAAGCGCGAAAGAAAACATGCTGCAGTGACACTGCCGGCCGGCCGGCCGCCGATATTGGCCATGTCGGCAAAATTGCTTTTCAGCTGTTCCTGGTAGTCATCCCACAGCGGCATGTGCCAGGCACGATCGTACGCTTCGTCGCCGGCGGCGAGCAGTTCGCGCGCGAGCGCGTCCTTGTTGCTGTACAGGCCGCTCGCCACATGGCCCAGCGCGATCACGCAGGCGCCGGTCAGCGTGGCGATGTCGACCACGGCCTCGGGTTCGAAGCGCTCGGCATAGGTCAGCGCGTCGCACAGGACCAGGCGTCCCTCGGCGTCGGTATTGAGCACCTCGATCGTCTGCCCGGACATGCTGGTAACGATGTCTCCCGGTTTGGTCGCGGCGCCGCCGGGCATGTTTTCACTGGTAGGAATGAGTCCGACGACATTGAGCTTGAGCTTCATTTCCGCGCAGGCGCGCAACGCGCCAAGCACGCTTGCGGCGCCGCACATGTCGAATTTCATTTCATCCATTTCCGGCGACGGCTTCAGAGAGATGCCGCCCGTGTCGAAGGTGATTCCCTTGCCGACGAGCACCACCGGCCGCGCCGTTTTCCGGCCGCCGGCGTAGTTGAGCACGATCAGCTTGGGCGGCTGGCGCGAGCCTTGCGCCACCGACAGCAGGGAACCCATCCCCAGTTTCTCCATATCCTTGCGCTCGAGCAGTTCCAGGCCGAGCTTCCATTCTTTTGCGAGCTTCCTTGCCTGCTCGCCGAGGTAGGTCGGCGTGCAGATATTGCCCGGGAGGTTGCCCAGGTCCTTGGCCAGGTTCACGCCTGCGCCTATCGCCTGCCCCTGGCGCAAACCGCGCCCGGCGGCAGCCGCGTCGCGCGCCACGGTCAGAATTTCGATGTGCGTAAGCGGGCGCGGTTCGCTCTTTTTGCTTTTCATGGTGTCGAAGCGATAGGCGCATTCGGCGGCCACCAGCGCCACCTGGCGCGCTTTCCAGGATGCATCGCGGCGGCCGGCTTTGATATCGCCCAAGCACAGCGTAAGGGCGCCGGCGCCGGTTTCCTGCGCGGCCTTGATCGCGGCGCGCGCCGCATCGCGGTACTCGCGTTCGTGCAGCTCCGCCTCTTCGCCCAGCCCGACGAGCAGCACGCGCTCCGCCGCAAGGCCCTGGACGCGGTACAGGACCAGCGAAGCACCGAGCTTGCCTTCCATGTCGCCGCGGCGCAGGACTTCGCTGAGCGCACCCTGCGCCGCGCGGTCGAGTGCGCCGGCAGCTGCGCTCAGTTTGCGGCCGGCATACACACCCACGGCGATACAGGGTGTGGCGCGCATCTCCGGCGCGCCGCGTTTTGTGCTAAATTGCAAAGGCTGCTCCTTCCATTTTTCAATCGAACCACTACACCCGATTATCCCTGCTTTGTTCCAGTCAAGTCAAAGCCGTTGCGCCGAGGAGCGGCATCGACGCGAAACCGGAGCGCAGGCGTATTCTCTTGCGTCCGTCGCAAAATGAACAGTGCGACGGCCCCGTCCGGCGGAACAGGGGGAAGACATCCCCTCCAGATGAATTAGGCCGCAAGTGTTGATATTCCAGCGTTCCCTGCTGCGCGAATTCGGCAATCTTGCAGTAGCCGTTTTCGCCACCTTGTTCGCCATCACGCTCACCACGCAGCTGATTCGCTATCTCGGCCAGGCCGCCAGCGGCAAACTGCTGTCGGAGGCGGTGCTCGCGCTGCTCGGGTTTTCCTCGCTCAACTATTTGCCGGTGCTGTTGTCTCTTACTCTGTTCATCTCCGTGCTGCTGACTATCAGCCGCAGCTACCGCGATTCGGAGATGGTGATCTGGTTCAGTTCAGGACTTCCGCTGACAGCCTGGGTGCGGCCGGTGTTGGTGTTCGCCATGCCGCTGGTGCTGGTAATCGCGCTGCTGTCCCTGTTCCTGGCGCCCTGGGCCAATAGCCGGAGCGAGGAATACCGGCGCCAGCTCGACAGCCGCGACGAGTTGTCCCGCATTGCGCCGGGCGTATTCCGAGAGTCAGCCAATTCCGAACGCGTGTTTTTCGTCGAAGGCGTCGCCGGCGATTCGAGCAGAGTACAGAACGTGTTCGTCACCTCCGTGCAGCACGGCAGGCTGGGGGTGATGGTGAGCCGTCACGGTTTCGTCGAAACGGCCGCCAACGGCGACCGTTTCATCGTGCTCGCCGACGGCCGTCGCTACGAGGGCAATCCGGGGGATGCGGAGTACCGCGTGATGGAATTCAAGCGTTACGCGGCGCGCATCGAGACGCGCGAAGCCAAGGTCGAGCAGATTTCGGTGCGCGCACTGTCCACCCAGACATTGCTGGAGCAGCCCCATCAGGGCAATCTGGCGGAATTGTTATGGCGCATCGGCCTGCCCCTGGCGGCCCTCAACCTGACTCTGCTCGCAATTCCCCTCGCTTTCGTCAATCCGCGCGCCAGCCGTTCGACCAATCTGATTTTCGCCCTGCTTACCTACATGGTGTACAGCAATCTGATCAGCATAAGTCAGGCGTGGGTGTCGCAGGGCAGGCTGTCGTTCCAGATTGGCTGGTGGGCGGTGCATGTCGCGATGCTGCTGCTGCTGTTGTTGCTGTTCTATCGCCGCATGCGCATCAACTCGGCGTTCAGGAGAGGGCGTTGATCGTTCTGCGAAAATATCTCGCGCGCGAGACTTACGCGGCGACGCTGCTGGTTCTGGTCGCTTTTCTGATGCTGTTCGCTTTTTTCGACCTGATCAATGAGCTCAATTATCTGGGCAAGGGCAATTACCGGCTGCAGCATGTATTGCTGTTCGTGCTGTTGTCTTTGCCCGGTCACGTCTATGAGCTCGCGCCAATCGCGGTGCTGATCGGCACGCTCTATGCCCTGTCGCAGCTCGCCGCCAATTCCGAATACACCGTGATGCGGATTTCCGGCTTGTCGCCGTATGCGGCGGGTACCGCGCTGGTGCGCATCGGTGCGATATTCGTCGTGCTCACTTTTGCCTTTGGCGAATTGGTTACGCCTTTCGCCGAGCGCGCGGCACAGAGGCTGCGCCTCGCCGCCATGAGTGCGGTCCTGGCACAGGAGTTTCGCTCCGGATTGTGGATAAAGGACGAATTGCGTTTTATCAATGTGCGCGAGGTCAAGCCCGACAACTCGCTCAACGGCGTCAAGATCTACGAGTTCGACGACGACTACCGCCTGCGTTCCATCAGCTTTGCGGAGCGCGGCGAGTTCAAGAAAGGAAATACCTGGAGCTTGAGCCGTGTTGTGCGCACCAGTTTCGACCGCAATGGCACCAGCGTGTCCAGGCTTGCACAGTCCGATTGGCACTCGGTGCTGACGCCCAATCTGCTGTCGGTGCTGCTGGTACAGCCTGAAAAAATGTCGGCGATCAATCTGTACCAGTTTACCCGCCACCTTGCGGAGAATCGGCAACAGACCGAGCGCTATGAGATCGCGATGTGGAAAAAGCTGCTTTATCCCTTTGCCACACTGGTAATGATGGCGCTGGCCCTGCCTTTCGCCTATGTGCACGTGCGCGTTGGCGGTGTGGGGGTGAAAATATTTTCCGGCATTATGTTAGGGGTGCTGTTCCATCTCCTGAACGGGCTTTCCTCCTCTGTTGGCATTCTCCAGAACTGGGCGCCGTTCTACTCCGCCGTACTGCCCAGCGTGTTATTCCTGTTCGCTGCGATGGTGATGATGTGGTGGGTGGAGAGACGCTGAGACGGTCGTGGCCGCTGGAACCCCTGACAGCCGGTGCAACTTAGGCCGGCGTCGCGTTTGAGTCGATTACGATCCTTGTTCCCGCCAGCCGGTCATGCAGAAACTGCCGGTCGCGGTCGATGAGCGCGTAAAAGATGCCGATTCCGGCCAGTGCGAGACTGGGCCAGGCGCAGATATAGCGCAGCATTGCTTGGCGCAAGCTGATCCTGCCGCCGTTCGCGTCGATCAAGCGCAGCTTCCAGGTTTTCATCGGCAGGGTTTGCCCGCGACGGCGCCATGACCCGCCGAAATAAAGCCCGATCACCAAAAAAATATAAGCCTGAAACGCATGCCGCAGCCATCCGTTCGTGGCCCCATCGCTTACCACCTGGAATAGCAGTCCGGCCAAGAACACTACGCCGGCGAGGAGCAGCGCTTCATACACCATGCAGATGAGTCGCCGCTTGATGCTGGGAAAGGGACGGCGGGGGTGCGCGTATGCGCCGGCTCCGGCCGGCACGTCAGCGCACAGCGCCGGTAGGCGCCGCGGGCGGTACGGTAGCAGGCGCCGCGGGTGGTACGGCAGCAGGCGCCGCGGGTGGTACGGCAGCGGGCGCCGCGGGCGGTACGGTAGCGGGCGCCGCGGGCGGTACGGTAGCAGGCGCCGCGGGCGGTACGGTATTTTCGCCGGCCGGCATGGACGGGCCGTTTTTCGGAGCAGCCTGTTTCAGTTTCTGGCGCTCGTGCCACTTCTGCTTCACGACCTCGCGCTTTTCCGGCGGTTGTTTCGTCAGTTTCTTGTAGTTCTCGCGCGCGATAGTGCGCTGTTCCGGGGTCAGCTTGGCCCAGTCCTGCATCTGCGTCTGCAGGCGCTGTTGCTGTACCGGTTTCAGCTTGGGGTAGCGCTTGGCCGTTAACAGCCATTTCTTGCGGCGTTTGTTGTCGAAATTGTTCCAATCGCTGGCCAAGGGCGCCAGAATCTGCTGCTGCTCAGACGTGAGTTGCGACCAATCCGGCTGCTTCTTGTCGGCCGCGAGGGCGAAATTGGATAGGGCGAGGCACAGCCCCAGCGTCAGGGCTGCGAGCGCTTTAGCCACGTATCGAAGCTCTTGTCGAGGTAAGCATTGATCGGCAGGTCGCTGGACAGGAGGGCCGCATCGATATCCGCGATTTCCTCAACGGTGGGCGATTGCTGCCAGTAGTACTGGACGCCGACCAGCAGAAGGATCAGGGCGGCGCCTGCTGCGGCAATGCCGGCTGCCGCCGGGCTGCCCCACAGGCGCCCGGCAACGGCGTCCACCCAAGCCAGCGCAAACGCGGGTTCGGTCACGCGCTGGCGCGCCAAGGCCTGCCCGCGCGCAAACCGCAGCCGCTCAAGCGTGGCCGCGTCGAGATCCAGCGACCGGTCGAGTTGTTGCTTGATTTTTAAGCCGAATTCGCGTTCGTTCATAATGTAATCCCCCTGCGCTTGAGCGCGGTGGCCAAGGTATGCGTCGCGCGCGAGCAATGGGTCTTGACGCTGCCTTCCGAGCACCCCATCGCCTGTGCGGATTCGGCAACATCCAATTCCTCCCAGTAACGCAGCAAGAAGGCCTCGCGTTGACGCGGTGGTAGCTTTTTCAATTCGTCTTCAATCAAAACAATAAGTTGCGATTTCTCAAGATGATCCGGCGGTCCCAGCGCCTGATTAGAGCCTTCCGCGGGCGCCAAAGTTTCCAGTGGATCCACCTCGTCCTCCCCGGGCCTCCCCGGCAGAATCGATGACAATTGCGTAACCCAGGTTGCGCGCACCTTGTGGCGGCGGTAATAGTCGCGGATGGTGTTCTGCAGGATGCGCTGGAACAGCATCGGCAGTTCGGCCGGCGGCTTGACGCCGTATTTTTCAGATAGTTTTAGCATGGAATCCTGCACGACATCCAAAGCCGCCTGCTCATCGCGCACGGCAAATCTCGCCTGCTTGTAAGCGCGCCGTTCAACTGAGGCCAGAAATTCGGCAAGTTCGTTGCGGGATGCCAGGTCGATATCCTCGAAAAATTCTCCCGTGGCCGTTTCAGTGTCTCGAAACGGCACTTGGCTCAGCGGGGCGCGGGAAACCCGTCCTTTCCCCCATTGGGTTTGCTCCGAATTCTAGTGCTTAATCCCGAGCCGCGTTGCGCAATTTCGGCTTCCCTAGGTTGCGCCGCAGCAAAAAAATCTTGACCAAATGAGGGGCAGGCATTAGTGTTCAAGGCTTTGGGAAAAACCCAGCGAGAATCATGGAATTAACGGGCGCGGAAATCCTCATCAAGTGTCTGCAGGCGGAAAATGTCGAGTATGTTTTCGGCTACCCCGGCGGCGCGGTCTTGTTCATCTACGACGAGTTGTTCAAGCAGACCAAGGTCAAGCATGTGCTGGTACGGCATGAGCAAGGCGCTACCCATGCCGCCGATGGCTATTCGCGTTCGAGCCGGAAAGTGGGCGTTGCGCTGGTGACCTCGGGCCCGGGGGTGACCAATGCCGTGACCGGCATCGCCACCGCCTACATGGATTCAATTCCGATGGTGATCATTTCCGGCCAGGTGCCCACCCACGCGATCGGTCTGGATGCATTCCAGGAATGCGATGCGGTGGGCATCACGCGCCCCTGCGTCAAGCACAATTTTCTGGTGAAAGACGTCAAGGATCTCGCGCTGACGATGAAGAAGGCTTTCTATCTCGCCGCTACCGGCAGGCCGGGACCGGTGCTGGTCGATATCCCCAAGGATGTGACCACCAACAAGTGCAAATTCGAGTATCCCGAAACGATCACCATGCGTTCCTACAATCCGGTGGTCAAAGGCCATTCGGGGCAGATCAAGAAAGCCGTGCAACTGCTGCTCGAAGCCAAGCGGCCGATGATCTATGCCGGGGGTGGGGTCATCCTGTCTGACGCCGCGCCGCAACTCACCAAGCTGGTGAGGATGCTCGGTTTTCCCTGCACCAATACGCTCATGGGATTGGGCGGTTTTCCGGCGACAGACAAGCACTTCGTCGGCATGCTGGGCATGCACGGCACCTACGAAGCCAATATGGCGATGCAGAATTGCGATGTGCTGGTCGCCATCGGCGCGCGCTTTGACGACCGCGTTATCGGCGATCCGTCACATTTCGGCCAGGTGCCGCGCAAGATCGTTCACATCGACATCGATCCGTCGTCGATTTCCAAGCGGGTGAAGGTGGATGTGCCCATCGTCGGCCATGTGCCCGATGTTCTCGACGAACTGATCAAGCTGATCGATGCGAGCAAACAGCGTCCCGAGGCGAAGGCGCTGGCCGCCTGGTGGGAACAAATCAAATTGTGGAAGACCAAGGACTGCCTGCGCTACGACCGCAACAGCAAGATCATCAAGCCGCAATACGTTCTGGAAAAGCTTTACGAAATCACCAAGGGCGACGCCATCATCACTTCCGATGTGGGTCAGCACCAGATGTGGGCAGCGCAGTTCTACAAATTCGACAAACCGCGCCGCTGGATCAATTCAGGCGGGCTGGGCACCATGGGCTTCGGACTGCCCGCCGCGATAGGCGCGCAGATAGCCAATCCGGATGCGTCGGTGGTGTGCGTTACCGGCGAGGCGAGCTTCCAGATGTGCATCCAGGAACTCTCGACCTGCAAACAGTACCGATTGCCGATCAAGATCGTCAACCTCAACAATCGCTACATGGGCATGGTGCGGCAGTGGCAGCAGTTTTTCCACGGCAACCGTTATTCCGAGTCGTACATGGATGCGCTGCCTGATTTCGTCAAGCTGGCGGAGAGTTACGGTCATGTCGGCATCAGCATCGACAAACCCGCCGGCGTCGAACCCGCGCTGAAAGAGGCATTCAAGCGCAAGGACGAACTTGTGTTCATGGATTTCATCACCGACCAGACGGAAAACGTCTATCCCATGGTCGGGGGCGGCAAGGGCCTCACCGAAATGATCCTGGCCGAAGAACTGTAAGCATCGCGCAACCTGGCTCCGATAAAAACCTATGCGACACATTATTTCCATTCTTCTCGAGAACGAGGCCGGCGCGCTGTCGCGCGTTTCCGGACTGTTCTCCGCACGCGCCTACAACATCGAGTCGCTCACTGTCGCTCCCACCGAAGACGCGTCGCTGTCGCGCATGACCATTGTTACCTCCGGCTCCAGCGACGTGATCGAGCAGATTACCAAGCAGTTGAACAAGCTGGTCGAAGTCGTCAAGGTGGTGGACCTGTTCGAGGCGCCGCACATCGAACGCGAACTGATGCTGATCAAAGTGCGCGCGAGCGCCAAGGATCGTGACGACATGAAGCGCATGTCCGATATTTTCCGTGGGCGCATCGTCGACGTGTCCGAAGACACGTATACCATCGAACTTACCGGCACCGGACAGAAGCTGGATGCTTTCATCGAGGCGCTGGGCAGCGGCGTCATTCTCGAGACGGCGCGAACCGGCGCGTGCGGTATATCCCGCGGTCAGCGGGTTCTTAGAATTTAGTAATCAGAGGCCGGGGACGGGAGTCGGGAGACTAGTCAAGCGGTGCTGCAACTAGCCCCCACACCCGGTTCTTCAGTCTCTCAATCTGAGGGGAAACCATGAAAGTTTATTACGACAAGGACGCCGACCTTTCGCTCATCAAGGGCAAGAAAGTAACCATCGTCGGATATGGCTCGCAGGGCCACGCGCACGCGCTCAACCTGCATGATTCCGGCATGAAGGTCACAGTCGGCTTGCGCAAGAGCGGCGCATCCTGGGACAAAGCGCGCAAAGCCGGACTCAAGGTGGCGGAAGTCGGCGAGGCAGTCAAAGGAGCCGATTTCGTGATGATGCTGATGCCGGACGAGCACATCGCGGCGGTGTACCAGGGCGAGGTCGAACCCAACATCAAGAAAGGCGCGACGCTGGCTTTTGCCCACGGCTTCAACATTCATTACGGCCAGGTGGCGCCGCGCGCCGACCTCGACGTGGTGATGATCGCGCCCAAGGCGCCGGGGCACACCGTGCGCTCGACCTACACTCAGGGTGGCGGAACGCCGATGCTGATCGCCGTGCACCAGAACCCTAGCAAAAAGGCGCGCGATCTGGCGCTGTCCTATGCTGCGGCGATCGGCGGCGCACGCGCGGGCGTGATCGAAACCACGTTCAAGGAGGAGACCGAAACCGACTTGTTCGGCGAACAGGCCGTTCTTTGCGGCGGCTGTGTCGAACTGGTCAAGGCCGGCTTCGAAACCCTGGTCGACGCCGGCTACGCGCCGGAGATGGCTTATTTTGAATGCCTGCACGAGCTGAAGCTGATCGTCGATCTGATGTACGAGGGCGGCATCGGCAATATGAATTACTCGATTTCCAATAACGCCGAATACGGCGAGTACCTGACCGGTCCGAAAATCGTCAACGACGAGACGAAGAAGGCCATGCGCGAGGCCCTTAAAAACATCCAGACCGGAGAATACGCCAAGAGCTTCATCCTGGAAAATCGTGCCGGCGCGCCAACGCTGCTGTCGCGCCGCCGCCTCACCGCCGAACATCAGATCGAAGTGGTAGGGGAGAAGCTGCGCGCAATGATGCCGTGGATCAAGAAAAACAAGCTCGTGGATCAGAGCAAGAACTGAGAGCGCGCGGGACTAAGACCAATGAGAGACCTCCCGCTTGGCGCTGAACGCGAGTCCGCGGCCACGCAAAGCGGCCTTGGATGAATTACCCGCATCCACGCATCGCCCGCGAGGGCTGGATGTTCCTGGCGCTTGCCGTCGTGGCGGCGGCGCTGGCGTCCTGGTATAGCCCCCTCTGGTCGATACCGTTCTGGGTCGTCGCCGTGTTCGTGCTGCAGTTTTTCCGCGATCCTGGCCGCGCGGTGCCGGGGGACGCGAAAACGGTGGTGTCGCCGGCGGACGGGCGCATTGTGGCGGTGGAAAAAGCGCGCGACCCCTATCTCGACCGCGAAACCACCAAGGTCAGCGTGTTCATGAACGTGTTCAACGTGCACTCGAATCGCGCGCCGGTGGATGGCGAAGTGAAGCAGAGTTGGTACGAGGCCGGAAGTTTCGTCAACGCCGCGCTGGACAAGGCGTCGACGGAAAACGAGCGCAATGCGCTGTGGATCCGGACCGATGCCGGCGCCGATGTCGTCTGCGTGCAGGTCGCTGGGTTGATCGCGCGGCGCATTTTGTGCTACGTAAAGGCCGGGGACAAGCTCGAACGCGGACAGCGTTATGGCTTCATTCGCTTCGGTTCGCGCGTGGATCTGTACCTGCCGCCCAATGCGCGCATCAAGGCGGCGCTGGGCGACAAGGTGTATGCTGCCAGTACGATACTGGCAAGCCTGGAATAGTCGAACACGATGCCTCTGTACAAGCGCAAGAAGCTGCTGATCAATGCCGAGATGCGCCGCCGCAGCATCTACCTGCTGCCCAATCTGTTTACCACGGCGGCGCTGTTCGCCGGGTTCTACGCAATTGTGCAGGCGATGAACGCGCGCTTTGACCAGGCCGCGGTGGCGATTTTCGTCGCCATGGTGCTGGACGGCCTTGACGGGCGCGTCGCGCGCCTGACTCATACGCAAAGCGAATTCGGCGCGGAGTACGACAGCCTCTCCGATATGGTGTCCTTCGGCGCCGCGCCGGCGCTGGTGATGTACGAATGGGCGCTCAAGAGCATGGGCCGCATCGGCTGGATCGCGGCCTTCGTCTACTGCGCCGGCGCCGCTTTGCGGCTGGCGCGTTTCAACACCAATATCGACGTGGTGGACAAACGCTATTTTCAGGGATTGCCTAGCCCGGCGGCGGCGGCGCTGGTGGCTGGTTTCATCTGGGTGGTGGACGATTTCAGGATAGATGCGGTTAGCACCATGCGCTGGCTCGCCGCGGTCATCACCTTGTTCGCCGGCCTCACCATGGTAAGCAACGTCCCGTTCTACAGTTTCAAGGACATCAACTTCCGCCGCGCCGTGCCGTTCTGGGCAATCCTGCTGGTGGCGCTCGCAATGATCCTGATTTCCACGCATCCGCCAACCGTGCTGTTCCTGCTGTTCGTCGCCTACTCATTGTCAGGCTACGTAGTGTGGGGGTGGAACTGGCGCCGCAAGCGGACTATTGCCTAATCGACGTAAAGCCGATATATTGCGCTCATGGTTTCCAGCACTACAGTCCTGATTACCGCTTTCCTTAGCAGCCTGCTGTTGCTGGCCGGCCTGCTGCTGCGCCCAGCGCGCACATAACCCCACCCCACAATTCGCTTAGTTTGAATCCTGCACCACCCCCGGTGCGGGCCGGCATTGCTCAATCCAGGATTGTATTTTTTGACCGGAGGCAGAGATGAAAGACCACTTGATCATATTCGACACCACCATGCGCGACGGCGAACAGAGCCCCGGCGCTTCCATGACCAAGGAAGAGAAGCTGCGCATCGCCCGGCTGCTGGAGAAAATGCGCGTGGACGTAATCGAGGCGGGCTTTCCGGCGGCGTCAAATGGCGACTTCGAGGCAGTGCGTGCGGTGGCGGAAATCGTCAAAGACAGCACCGTCTGCGGGCTGTCGCGTGCCAACGACAAGGACATCAGCCGCGCGGCGGAGGCGATCAAGCCGGCCAAATCCGGGCGCATCCACACCTTCATCGCCACCTCGCCCATCCACATGGAGAAGAAACTGCGCATGACGCCGGACCAGGTGCTGGCGGACGCGATCAGCGCGGTGCGCTTCGCGCGCAAGTTCACCGACGACGTCGAATTCTCGCCCGAAGATGCCGGGCGCTCGGATGTCGATTTTTTGTGCCGCGTGCTCGAGGCGGTGATCAAGGAGGGAGCGAGGACGGTCAACATACCGGACACGGTGGGCTACACCCTGCCGGAGCAGTTCGGCGCGCTGATCCGCACCCTGCGCGAGCGTATCCCCAACGCCGACAAGGCGGTCTGGTCGGTGCACTGCCATAACGATCTCGGCTTGGCGGTGGCCAATTCGCTGGCCGCGGTGATGAATGGTGCACGCCAGGTGGAATGCACCATCAACGGCCTGGGCGAGCGCGCCGGCAACAGCTCGCTCGAGGAAATCGTGATGGCGGTGCGCACGCGCCGGGACATATTCCCCTGCGACACGCGTATAGACGCGACCCAGATCGTGCCTGCGTCCAAGCTGGTGTCCGGCATCACCGGTTTTCCGGTGCAGCCCAACAAGGCCATCGTCGGCGCCAACGCGTTTGCACACGAAGCGGGGATCCATCAGGACGGCGTGCTCAAAAGCCGCGAAACCTACGAAATCATGCGTGCGGAGGATGTAGGCTGGAACGCCAACAAGCTGGTGCTGGGCAAGCATTCAGGCCGCACCGCGTTCAAGGCGCGCCTGAAGGATCTGGGTATCGCACTGGAATCCGATCAATCAATCAACGCCGCTTTCGCCCGCTTCAAGGACCTGGCCGACAAAAAGCACGAGATATTCGACGAGGATATTCATGCTTTGCTCGCCGGCGAGGCAGTCGCCGCGCAGAGCGAACACTGGAAGCTGGTCGACCTGAATCAGGCGAGCGGCACGGGCGAGCGTCCGCATGCGCGCGTGGTCCTGTCCGAAGGCGGGGCCGAGCGCAGTGCCGAGTCCGAGGGCGACGGCCCGGTCGACGCCACGTTCAAGGCGATCGAGAGCGTCGCAAAAAGCCGGGCCGAACTGATGCTGTATTCGGTAAACGCGGTCACGCAGGGCACCGAGTCGCAGGGCGAAGTCACGGTAAGGCTGCAAAAGGCGGGGCGCATCGTCAACGGCGTGGGCGCGGATACCGACATTATCGTGGCGTCGGCCATGGCTTATCTGTCTGCGCTCAACAAGCTGCACAGCAAGGTCGAGCGTATCAACCCGCAGCTATAGCATCAGGCGCTGCGCGGCTGGGAGCGGCGCGTCAGGCGGGCATAGAGGACCGCGCAGAGGAAAAATATCAGCGCGAGCAGCGCCTCCGCCAGGGCCAGCGCTGCGCTCGCGCCGGCGTCGCCGAAGGCGCGCATCACACCCTCGGCAAAGTAGGCGAGGATCAGCATCGATGCCCACTGATAGGTATAGCGCCTGCCGTGCAATATGCCCATTAAGGGCGCTAGCAGAGGCAGGACCTTGAGCGCGAGCCAGGAACCGCCGGGCCGCAGCGGCGCGAGCCACAACTCCCAGGCCAGACAAAGGAAAATCAACACCAGCAGGCTGACGCAGGCGCCGAGGTAAAGGGTTTTCTGCAAACTAGGTATTCAGCTTCAACGCAACTTCGGCGAGACGCCTGCCCAGCGCGATGCAAAGGGTTTTTTCCTCGGCGCTGACGGGCAGGTCGCTGGCGCTGCCGGCAAGGTGGCTGGCTCCGTACGGTGTACCACCGGTCTTGGTCGTGGACAATTCCGGCGCAGTGTAGGGCAGGCCGACGATCAGCATGCCGTGGTGCATCAGCGGCAGCATCATCGACAGCAAGGTCGTTTCCTGTCCGCCGTGAAGACTGCTGGTCGAGGTGAATAGCGCGGCCGGCTTGCCTGCAAGCGCTCCATTTAACCAGAGCGCGCCGGTCCCGTCCCAGAAATACTTCATCGGCGCCGCCATGTTGCCAAAGCGGGTAGGACTGCCCAACGCGAGGCCGATGCATTGCTGCAGATCCGCCAACTCGCAATAAGGTGCGCCGGCTTCGGGTATTGCCGGCTGCGCGACCGTGGTCACACTCGCGATCCGCGGCACCGTGCGCAGGCGCGCGCTCGCGCCGGGCACTAGCTCGATGCCGCGCGCGACCAGTCGCGCCATCTCCTGGACGGCGCCGCGATGGCTGTAATAAAGAACCAGTATCTCCGGCATGTGCGGCTGATCAACAACGGGACGAAGCCATTATAGGGTAGGGGCAGCGTATAGGTCAGGGGCACCGGCCTTTGCGTGCCAAAGCGCGTCAGGAGAGTTTGCCATCATAGCGCCAACGCTGCTTCCACGCCGCTTCCACCGCGCGCGGATACTGCGGCTGGCCGAGGCTGCCGTTGTAACGCCCGAGCGCCCGGTACAGATCGCCTCGCTCGATATCCAGATAATGGCGAAGGATGGTGCAGCCGTAGCGGATATTCTTGCGCATATCAAACAAGTTGTCGTTTTTCGCGCCGATGAGTTTTGTCCAGAAAGGCATGACCTGCATGTATCCGCGGGCGCCGGATCGGGACACGGCGTATTTCTTGAATCCGCTTTCGACCTGGATCAGGCCCAGCACCAACTGCGGGTCAAGGCCTGCGCGGCTGGCTTCGTAGTGCACCGACTTCAGAAATGCGATGCGGCTGTCGTGGTCGCGTATGCGCTTTTCCAGCCGACGCGACATCGCGCTGAGCCAGTTGACCTCGTCCAGCTTGGAATTGAACGCGGAAGTGTACGGCGCCCGATCGCTTACCGCCTTGGACAGCGCGGCCTGCACGCTCGCGGCGAGCGGCTCGTAGCGTTGCGCTCCGGCCAGCGCTGCGCCATGCACCCCAAGCAAGGCCAGGCACAGCGCCCAGCGCGCTAGTCCGCGCATAACCTCGCTTGGACGAAGGCGCGCAATTCGCCCACGGCGATCGCCGTCGCGCTTTGCTCGCGTCGACCCTGGTATTCGAGTTTCCCCTCTTTCAAGCCGCGCTCGCCCACCACGACGCGATGCGGGATGCCGATGAGTTCCATGTCGGCGAACATCACGCCCGGCCGCTCATCGCGGTCATCGAGCAGCACTTCCACGCCTGCCGCGGCCAGTTCTGCGTACAGCCGGTCGCAGGTTTCCCTGACCTGGGCGCTCTTGCGGTAGCCGATCGGCACCAGCGCGAGTTGAAACGGCGCGATCGGCTGCGGGAAAACGATGCCGCGCGCATCGTTATTCTGTTCAATGGCAGCACCGACTATGCGCGTCACGCCGATGCCGTAGCAGCCCATTTCGAATGCACGCGACTTGCCTGATTCATCCAGAAACAGCGCTTTCATCGCTTCGGAGTACTTGCTGCGCAGCTGAAAAATGTGCCCGACTTCGATACCGCGGCAGATGGCCAGCGGGCCGGCCCCGTCCGGGCTCGGGTCGCCGGGCTCGACATTGCGGATATCGGCAAACAGATCGGGCTCGCGCAAGTCGCGGCCGAAGTTCGCGCCGGTGAGGTGATAGCCTTCCTCGTTGGCGCCGCAGATGAAGTCGGCCAGTACGGCGACTGCCCGGTCGGCAATAATCCTGATCCCGGCGTGCGCGCCGACCGGCCCGATATAGCCCGGCTTGCAATGAAGATGGTGCTCAACTTCGGCATCGGTGGCGAAACGGAAGGGATCCATGCCGGGCAGCTTCTGGGTCTTGATCTCGTTCAGGCTGTGATCGCCCCGTAGCAGCAGCAGTATGAACTCGTCCGCGTGCACCACCGCGATCGCCTTGACCGTTTGTTTGAGCGGCGCGCCCAGCAGCGCCGCGACGTCCTCGCAGCGGGTCTGGCCCGGGGTCGGCACTTTGCGCAGGCCCGCGACGGGGGCCGAGCGCGGCGTTTGCGGGGCCAGCGCCTCGGCAAGCTCGATGTTGGCCGCATAGTCCGAATCCGGGCAATACGCGATGGCATCCTCGCCCGAATCGGCAAGCACGTGAAACTCGTGCGAGCCGGTTCCGCCGATGCTGCCGGTGTCGGCGGCGACGGCGCGGAACTTGAGCCCGAGGCGCGTGAAAATGCGCGTGTAGGTGTCGTACATGTTCGCGTATTCGCGCTGAAGATCGGCATAGTCGGCGTGAAAGGAATAGCCGTCCTTCATGGTGAATTCGCGTCCGCGCATGATGCCGAAGCGCGGCCGGCGCTCGTCGCGGAACTTGGTCTGGATCTGGTAGAAATGCTGCGGCAACTGGCGATAACTCCTGAGTTCGCTGCGCGCAAGATCGGTGATAACCTCCTCGGAGGTCGGTTGAATCAGGAAGTCGCGCTGATGCCGGTCCTTGAAACGCAGCAGCTCTGCGCCATACTTCTCCCAGCGGCCGGATTCCTGCCACAATTCCGCCGGCTGCACCACCGGCATCGCCAGTTCGACCGCGCCGGCGCGGTTCATTTCCTCGCGTACGATGGCCTCGACTTTGCGCACGACGCGCAGGCCCAGCGGCATCCAGGTGTAGATACCGCCTGCAAGTCGCCGGATGATACCGGCGCGTAGCATCAGCTTGTGGCTTACGATTTCCGCATCGGCGGGGGCTTCCCTCAGGGTGGACAGGAAAAACTGCGAAACGCGCATAAGAATTCCGGTGGCAGTGGCGCGCTTATTTTACTCGAAGATCGCAGCGCCGACGGCGTGACGACATGCTGCTTTCATTGCGCACAAAAATGTGGAAGAATGATCCAAATACCAGTTTGAGGTGAATTTATCATGCTCGACCGTGACGGCTATCGCCCGAACGTCGGCATTGTTCTCTGTAACGCAAGGAACGAGGTATTCTGGGGCAAGCGCATCAAGGAGCATTCCTGGCAGTTTCCGCAAGGCGGAATCAAGCACGGTGAAACCCCGGAGCAGGCCATGTTCCGGGAACTTGAAGAGGAGGTGGGGCTCAAGTCCCACCATGTCAAGATCCTAGGCCGCACCAGAAACTGGCTGCGTTACGAAGTGCCGGCGCAGTGGATCAGGCGTGAATGGCGCGGCAGCTACAGGGGCCAGAAACAGATCTGGTTCCTGTTGCGGCTCGTCGCGCGCGACAGTGATGTTTCCTTGCGTGCAAGCGAACACCCGGAGTTTGACGCGTGGCGCTGGCATGAGTACTGGATACCGCTGGAAACCGTAATCGAGTTCAAGCGCGAGGTCTACGCCCAGGCACTGAACGAGTTGGCGCGCTATTTGAATCGCGACTCCGTCCACAGGAAGCACGACCCCGCACTGCGCCCGGTGCGATGAGCGGGCCAATTACGCGGCGGGGCGCGGCCGATACTAGGGACACGTAATGACGCGCGAATACCATCCCCTGAGTGCGCGCCGGCTGCAACCCGGCGCGCGCTATCACCAACCCGGTGAGGACCGGGAGCGTGTGCGCATCGACTCGCCCGCCTTGGCCGTCATGACCGATTTAAGGCAAATCCCCGCCGCGACCATCGATCTGGAAGCGCCACTGGATGCCGCCAACCGGTTCATGATCCGGCGCGGCGTGCGCTTGCTGTTGGTGTCCGACGACGACAGGCAGGTGCTGGGGCTGATAACCGCGAACGACATACTGGGGGAGAAGCCGGTGCAGTTCGCGCTGGAGCGCGGCATCATGCGCCAGGAAATTTGTGTGCGCGACATCATGACGCCGCGCGCGCAGCTGGAGGCCTTGCCCTATGCCGACCTCGTCCAGGCCGAGGTGGGGCATGTGGTGGCTACGCTCAAGCATTCGGGACGCCAGCACGCGCTGGTCACAGACGCGAGCGCGGACGGTGAAGTCGAGGCGGTACGCGGCATATTTTCGGCGTCGCAGATCGCGCGCCAGCTCGGGATTGCAATCCAGACCACGGAAGTGGCCCAAACTTTTGCGGAAATAGGCGCGGCCCTGGGACGCTGAATTTTGTGCATCAAAGGGCAGCAGGTTTGACAGTACAGTGTTAACCGGATATATTTGATCCACAGATTAGAGCAAGTCTATATGTTTCTCTTTAAGCCTGATTTGTAACTAGTTTATTTTTTCAACCCGATCAACCGTAGGAGCAATCATGAAACTCAAAGGCTCAAAAACCGAGGAAAACCTGAAAGCTGCTTTCGCCGGAGAATCCCAGGCCAATCGCCGTTACCTCTATTTCGCAAACAAGGCTGATATCGAAGGCCAGAATGACGTGGCTGCGCTGTTTCGCTCGACCGCCGAAGGTGAAACCGGCCATGCCCACGGCCACCTGGAATACCTCGAGGAGGTAGGCGATCCGGCAACCGGCCTGCCGATCGGTTCCAGCCGCCTGAATCTGAGCGCTGCGGTTGCCGGCGAAACGCACGAGTACACGGACATGTATCCCGGCATGGCCAAGAGCGCGCGCGACGAGGGATTTGAGGAAATCGCCGATTGGTTCCAGACGCTGGCAAAGGCTGAGCGCTCGCACGCCAACCGCTTCCAGAAGGCTTTGGACGCCCTGAGCGATTGAGTGCGTGACAGCCTGGGGGATAGGGTGCGGTGTTTCGCCCTTTCCCCTGGCTCAACTGATGCTAGCCATACCTTCCTCACCCTCAGTCACACGAAAATATGAGTACGCGCGAAGGGAGTCTCGAAGCTCCCACCCGGCATCCCATCGACTGGAAATCGCCGGATTTCTACGACGAGGACAAACTCAACGCCGAACTTCATCGCGTCTACGATATCTGCCACGGCTGTCGTCGTTGCGTCAGTTTGTGCAGCGCTTTTCCTATCCTGTTTGACCTTGTCGACGAGAGCGCGACCGGCGAAGTTGATGGCGTGGACAAGGCGGATTACGCCAAAGTGGTCAACCAGTGTTATCTGTGCGACCTGTGTTACATGACCAAGTGTCCCTATGTGCCGCCGCACCAGTGGAACGTGGACTTCCCTCATCTGATGCTGCGCGCCAAGGCAGTCAAGTTCAAGAAAGGCGAAGTCCGGTTCCGTGACCGGCTGCTCTCTTCTACTGATGCGATCGGCAAACTCGCTGCTATCCCCGTGGTGGCGCAGATGGTCAATGCGCTGAACGCCAATGGCGCGGCGCGTGCGCTGATGCAGAAAGTCATCGGCGTGCACCAGGAACGCAAGCTCCCCCCCTATAGTCCATCGCGTTTTCGCAGTGGTGCGCCCGCGAGCCCGACGCACGCGGTGAAGGACAGTGCGCGCACTCCGGGCAAGGTCGCCATTTTTGCGACCTGTTATGTGAATTACAACGAGCCTGGCATAGGCTATGACTTGATCAAGCTGCTCGATCATAACGAAATTCCCTATGTGGTCGTCGAAAAGGAGGCGTGCTGCGGCATGCCCAAACTGGAACTGGGTGATTTGGAAAGCGTCGAACGCCTCAAGCAAGCCAACATCCCGCCGCTGGTCCGGCTGGCACGCGAGGGCTACGCTATTCTTACCGCCGTGCCCTCCTGCACGCTGATGTTCAAGGCGGAGCTGCCGCTGCTGTTCCCGCAAGACGGCGAGGTAAAGCTGGTGTCGGAGGCGATGTTCGACCCGTTCGAATACCTGGTGCTGCGCCACAAAGACGGCCTGCTCAAGACTGATTTTACCCAGCCGCTGGGCAAGGTTTCATACCATATTCCCTGCCATTCGCGCGTGCAGAACATGGGGCAAAAGACACGCGAAGCGCTGCAGTTGGTGCCGCAGACCACGGTAAGCACGGTGGAGCGTTGCTCCGGGCATGACGGCACTTGGGGTGTGAAATCGGAGTACTTCGCCAATTCGATGAAAATAGGCCGTCCGGTATTCAAGGCCATGGCCGCGAGCGAGCCGGATTACATCAGCTCGGACTGCGCCATTGCCGCGCGCCACATCCAGCAGGGGATGGGCGAAACCAAAGCGCAAAGGGAACATCCGCTGACCCTACTGCGTATTGCCTATGGACTATGAGATTATGAGTACTACCCAAAAGACTACGCACACGATCAGCAGAGACAGTTTGCTCAGTCTGGAAGCCTATGCGCGGCAGCGCGAGGAATTTCGCGCCAAGGTCATGGCGCACAAGAGAAATCGCACGGTTCATCTGGGTGCGCACGTGACGCTGATTTTCGAAGACGAGCTCACCTTGCGCTACCAGATTCAGGAAATGCTGCGCATAGAGCGCACCTTCGAAGAGTCGGGCATACAGGACGAGCTCGACGCCTACAATCCCCTGATCCCGGGCGGGCGCAATTTCAAAGCGACCATGATGATCGAATATACGGATGTCGCGGAGCGCGCGCGCGCATTGGCGAAATTGAAAGGGATCGAAGACCGGGTCTGGATTCAGGTGGAGGGTTGCGCGCGCGTGTATGCGATCGCGGACGAGGATCTCGAGCGCGAGAACGAGGAGAAGACCTCGGCCGTGCACTTCCTGCGCTTCGAGCTAAATGACGAAATGGCCAGGGCGCTGAAGTATGGCGTTGCTTTGTCGCTGGGCGTGGATCACCGCAACTATCAGGCCGAGATCGGCGCCGTTGCTGACGCAGTCCGCGCCTCGCTTACGCAAGACCTGGACTGACGCATGCGCGCGTGGCCGGCGCTGCTGCTGATTCTGCCTTTGGCAGCCGCTGCGCAGACGTTCGGGTTCGGAGAAAAAAAGGGCAGGCGAGACAGCGACGCAGCGAAACTGACGCTGCCCCGGTACCCCGAGCCGGAAAACTATCTGCCCTTCGAAGTCAGTGCAACGACGCCGTTCGCTTTTTTTGTGGACGCGAAATCGGTCAGCGTCGGCGCCGACAATGTAGTGCGCTACAGCCTGATTGCGAAAAGCGCGGAAGGCGCGCTCAACGTCAGCTTCGAGGGATTGCGCTGCGGCGAGCACCAAGTCCGCCTCTACGCGGTTGGCCAGTCCGACAAAACCTGGACCGAGGTGCGCAAATCCCATTGGGAGCCGCTCCGGCTTGATTCGCGCAACGCGTACCGGATGGTGCTCTACAGCGATTTCTTCTGTCCATCGACGGGCTACATCGCAGACGTCGACGAGGCGCTGCGCGCGCTCAGGAGCGGCGGCAACCCTCGGTCAAGAACCACGGACTATTAGGGCGAAAACGCTACGGCGTTATCCGGTTCTGCTAGAGCAGGACCAGATTGTGGCTGCGGCCGCCGCTGCGCGGCTTAACATTTGCTGCGCAAATGTTAGCCTACGCCGCAACTTGGCCCTGCTAAGTAGAGGAAGTTGTGGCGACGGCCGCCGCTGCGCGGCTTAACATTTGCTGCGCAAATGTTAGCCTACGCCGCAA
>CAKKSJ010000067.1:0-2969 GCA_919902965.1 Burkholderiales bacterium | reverse complement strand
CTTAACATTTGCTGCGCAAATGTTAGCCTACGCCGCAACTTGGTTCTGTTAAGTAGAGGAAGTTGTGGCTGCGGCCGCCGCTGCGCGGCTTAACATTTGCTGCGCAAATGTTAGCCTCCGCCGCAACTTGGCCCTGCTAAAGCAGGACCAAGTTGTCTCGATGGATCAGCTCGGGCTCGTCTACATAACCGAGTATGGATTTGATCTCGCTGCTGGGTTTGCCCGCGATGCGACGGGCCTCGCCGGCGCCGTAGTTCACCAGCCCGCGCGCGAGTTCCGTGCCTTCCGGCGAAAGGCAGGCGACCACCGCGCCGCGTTCGAATGCGCCCTCAACGCTTTTCACGCCTATAGGCAGCAGGCTCTTGCCCTCGTTGGCGAGAGCGCGCACCGCGCCGGCGTCCAGCAGGAGCCGGCCGTTGACCTGCAGATGGTCGGCCAGCCATTGCTTGCGTGCCGCGATCGGCATGGTTTCGGCGACCAGTTGCGTGCCGATCGCCTCGCCCTGCGCCAGCCGCATCAGCACGTCCGGCTCCCGCCCGGACGCGATTAGCGTATGCGCGCCTGAGCGGGCGGCGCGCTTGGCTGCAAGGATCTTGGTCAACATGCCGCCCTTGGCGATGTGGCTGCCGGCCTTGCCGCACATGTGCTCCAGTTCGACGGCACCGGCTTTGGCCACGCGCACCAATTCGGCCGACGGGTGCTCGCGCGGATCGCGCGTATGCAATCCGTCCTGATCGGTGAGAATGATCAGGCAATCGGCTTCGATCAGATTGGTGACCAGCGCCGCAAGCGTGTCGTTGTCTCCGAATTTGATTTCGTCGGTGACCACGGTATCGTTCTCGTTGATGATCGGGATGACACCCAGCGTGAGCAGGGTGCGCAGGGTCGAGCGTGCATTGAGATAGCGCTGGCGGTCAGCCAAGTCGGCGTGCGTCAACAGCACCTGGGCGGTCTTGAGGCCGTGTTCGCGAAACGAGGATTCGTACGCCTGCACCAGACCCATCTGGCCCACTGCCGCCGCGGCCTGCAGCTCGTGCATGGCCTGCGGGCGCCGCGTCCATCCCAGCCGCTGCATGCCTTCGGCAATGGCGCCGCTGGACACCAGCACGACTTCCTTGCCGCCCGCACGCAGCTGCGCAATCTGCGCCGCCCAGCGCGCGATCGACGCCAGATCCAGACCCTGGCCCTGACTGGTAACGAGCGAACTGCCGACCTTGACCACAAGGCGGCGCGCCGATTTGAGCAAGGCGGCCATGTCAGCCCGCCTGCTTTTCGGTGAGATGGTCCATGATGGCGTAGCATAACTCGCGGCAGCCCTCGCCGGTGAGCGCCGAGATGGCGAACCATTTGCCTTTCCAGCGATACGCCTTGAGGAAACGCTGCAGCACCTGGTCGCGCTCGTCCGCCTGCAACATGTCAGTCTTGTTGAGCACTAGCCAGCGCGATTTGTCGTAAAGCGCCGGGTCGTATTTTTTCAGCTCGTTGACAATCGCGCGCGCATCCCTGACTGGATCCACGCTAGCGTCGAAGGGCGCAATATCGACCAGGTGCAGCAGCAGCCGCGTGCGCGCCAGATGGCGCAGGAACTGATGACCCAGCCCGGCGCCTTCTGCCGCGCCTTCGATCAGCCCTGGAATGTCGGCGACGACAAAACTCCTGTCATCCGCCACGCGTACTACGCCCAGGTTGGGGTGCAGGGTGGTGAAAGGATAGTCCGCCACCTTGGGTCGAGCGGCTGAGACCGCGCGGATAAACGTGGATTTACCTGCATTGGGCAGGCCCAAAAGGCCGACGTCGGCAAGCAGTTTCAGTTCCATGCGCAACTCGCGCGATTCGCCCGGTTCCCCCAGGGTGCACTGGCGCGGCGCACGGTTGGTGCTGGTTTTGAAATGCAGATTGCCCAGACCGCCCTTTCCGCCGCGGGCGATGAGCGCTTTTTGCTCGTGCACCGTCAGGTCGGCAAGCTGCTCGCCGGTGTCGGCGTCGGTGATGACCGTGCCCACGGGAACACGCAGCACGATGTCTTCTGCGCCCTTGCCGTACTGGTCAGAGCCGCGCCCGTTTTCGCCGCCCTTGGCGCGATGAATGCGCGCGTAGCGGTAGTCGATCAAGGTGTTGATGTTGCGGTTGGCGACCGCGTAAATGCTGCCGCCATGGCCGCCGTCACCGCCGTCCGGCCCGCCGCGGGGAACGAACTTCTCGCGCCGAAAATGGGCAACGCCATCCCCGCCCTTGCCGGCGTGCACCTCGATCTTGGCTTCGTCGATGAATTTCATGTTCGGATCATGCTTGGACTGGCGCGACAAATAAAAAAGCCCTACCGCGTGGATAGGGCTTTTCTGGGAACCTTGCGGTTATCAGGCCGGCACCACGCTTACCGTTTTTTTGCTCAACGGGCCTTTGACCCCGAACAATACCTTGCCTGCAACTTTGGCATACAAGGTGTGGTCCTTGCCCATGCCCACGTTCTCGCCCGCGTGCAACTTGGTGCCGCGCTGGCGCACGATAATGCTGCCGGCGGAAATCAACTGATCGCCGTAGCGCTTCACGCCGAGGCGCTTGGACTGGGAATCGCGCCCGTTTCTGGAACTGCCGCCTGCTTTCTTGTGTGCCATATCTTGCCTCTCTGATTAATCCGCTGACGCTATCCCGTGATCCCGGTTATTTCGATTTCGGTGAAATTCTGCCGATGCCCTTGATGCTTCTGATAGTGCTTGCGCCGGCGCAGCTTGAAAATTCGCACCTTGTCATGGCGGCCCTGGGAGAGAACTTTCGCCTGCACAGTCGCCCCGCTGACCAGCGGCCTGCCCATTTTGAGATTGTCGCCGTCAGCGACCAGCAACACCTGATCGAGCACGATTTCAGCCCCGACCCCTGCCGGCAGCTGATCTATTTTCAATTTTTCGCCGGCCGTGACACGATACTGCTTGCCGCCGGTTTTTATGACCGCGTACATGTTGAGACTCCAA
>CAKKSJ010000066.1 GCA_919902965.1 Burkholderiales bacterium | reverse complement strand
CCGGCGTCGCCTTTGACGTACAGCCGGTTGGTCGTATCCGAAATATTGAGCACGTCGCGGATGTTCAGGATTAGTTCGTTGTCACCGCTGCCGGTGAGGTCTATCTGCTCTATGCCCTGCACCCGGCTGCCGATTCCGGCAGTGTTCAAATCGAGCAGCATGCCGCTGCCGTCCAGCACCAGCGTGTCGACGCCACTGCCGCCGTTGATCTTGACGAAGCTGCTGTCCGAAGAACCTGGTGCGCCCAGGTGTATGGTGTCGTTACCGGCGCCGGCTGAAAAAGCGTCGGCGCCGCCGCCGCCCGTCATGACGTCGTCGCCGTCGGTGCCGATAAACACTTCGGCGCTGGAGGTGCCGGAGCCCGATCCCACAAATGTGTCCAAGCCGACGATGAATTTCGAACCGAAAATGACATAGCTTTCGCCGGCCTGGTCCGTGCCGGGCGGAGACGCATATGCAGCGCCCACGATCAGATCGTCGAAGCCATCGCCGTTCACGTCGCCGGCAGCGCTCACCGAATAGCCCGAAGCGTCACCATTGCCGACGGCGGATACGCGGAACCCGTCGTTGGGGTCGAGGTTGGCAAGATCGATCTCGGCAAAGCCTGAGGCTTTTCCAAACAGCACATAGCTCTCTCCGGAAGGCTGTCCGTCCGGTTTTGCATAGGGCGCGCCGATGATCAGGTCGCCGTAGCCGTCGCCGTTCACATCTCCGGCCGCGCTGACCGAGTAGCCGGCATTATCACCTTCCGCGACGCCCATGATGCGAAAGCCGTCGCTGCCGAGATTGGAGAGAGACACGTCGTGGGCAGTTCCCGGCGCGCTGCCGAACACCACATAGGCCGCGCCGCTCCCCCCGTTATTCGTGCTTGCATAGGGTGCGCCGATGATGAGGTCGCCAAAGCCGTCGCCATTCACGTCCCCTGCGTTGCTCACGGAATAGCCGGCATAATCATATGCCGCGGCTCCGAATATGCGGAAGCCGTCGCTGCCGCTCAGGGTGGAAAGTTCCACATTGGTAAAGTCCGCCGGCTTGCCGAAGACTACATAGATTGCACCAGATTGGGCATTTCCGTTTGCGCTGGCGCCAGACGCGCCGATGACCAGATCAGCGTAGCCGTCGCCGTTGATATCCCCGGCCGAGCTCACCTGGCAGCCGGTCCTGTCAGCGTCCGCGGCGCCGTCGAGGCGGAAACCGTCCGCGAGGGCCAAATTGGCAAGATCGATGTCAGCGAATGATCCGTCGGCTTTGCCGAAGATCACATAGGCCGCACCGGGACCGGAATTCGCAAAATGATCGCCACCGGTGGCGCTTGCATTGATCGCTCCGACGATCACATCGCCAAAGCCGTCGCCATTCACGTCGCCGGCCGCGCTTACCGAGTAGCCTGCGCGGTCATATACGCCCACTCCGGAAATCTTGAACCCGTCGCTGTTTTGCAGGCTGGAAAGCGCGATGTCCGCGGTAAAGCCCGTAGCTTTGCCGAATACCACATAGCTCGCGCCGGCAGAATATACATTGCCGGGGCTCGCTCTACTGGCGCCGATGATCAGATCGCCGATGCCGTCGCCATTTACATCGCCGGCATCGCTCACCGAAAATCCAGCGAGGGAATTGTCTTCCCCGTTGATGCGGAAGCCATTGCCTGCGGCGACGTCCACGGTCGAAAGCGGCACGTCTTGAAAGGCGCCGCCATGGCCGAAGACTACATAGCTCGCGCCTGACGACGATAGCCCATTGGGATCGGCAAAAGGCGCCCCGATGATCACATCCGCATAGCCGTCACCGTTCACGTCGCCGGCCGAGCTCACCCAGAATCCGGAGAAGTCGTAGTCAGTTTCTCCCGGAAGCCGGAAACCGGTAGTACCGAGATTGTCGAGAGCCTTGCTTGTAGTGTCGACAATAATGCTATCCACGCCGTTGTCGCTTACCATGAAACTGAAGGTGCGCCCGCCGACCGCATCCGTGCTGAATTTCACCGATTGCAGGACGGCCGTGTAATCCGCCAGTGTGCCGGAGCCGGTCAAACTCAACACGCCGGTGTTCGGGTCATAGCTGCCGGTTATGCTGCCCAGCGGGGTGTAATCCAATATGTCGCCCAACTGGAAACCAGCGCTGATCACAACAGTGGCCGAGCTAATATTGGCAGTGCCGCTGTCCGCATCGGTCAATGTCAAGGCCGGGGCCACGCTTACCGGGGTCCCCCCTATGGAGTAGTCAGGCGGACCCCTAAGGCCATCAATCACCGACGCATCATTCGCGCCGTAAAGGTTTATTGCGAGCGTCTGGCTGGCTGTTCCGCCGGCGTGGTCATCGACCGTTAGACTGAATTGATCCATGTCAGTCGAACCGACCGGCATAGTGTTTATCGCGTCGCTGTTGGGCACATAGGTGTAGTTCCCGCTGGCGCTATTCAAATACAGCGTGCCGTAGGCGCCGGCCAAAGAGCTGTCATAACCGAGGAGCGACGTGTCGGTGCCGCCCCCGGCGATGCCGTAGGTGTGCGTCGCGTTATGGTCGGCATCGGTCGTGGTCAGCGCGCCGGTCACGGGGGCGAAAACGTCTTTCGCTGCGCCATCGAAAAAGTCGGCCGTAATCAACGAGGCTGCCAGCGTCGGCGTATCGTTCGCGCCTGCAATGGCGAAGCTCACCTCTTTGGTGGTGCCGTCGGCCGCGGTCACCGTGAACGTGTCGGTCGCCGTTTCCCCGCCGCCCAGGTATTGCACGTCGACGTTGGCGACGGAATAGGTGTAGACGCCGTTCGTATTCAGAATCAAACTGCCCAGGGTCGTGCCCACGGCGCTTACGGCGGTGCTGAAGCTGTCCTCGCCCGTATCCGCATCCGTGATCGACAGGGTATCGGTTAAAACCAGATTTCCGTCGAGGTTCACGTCGGCGTCTTCGCTCACCGTCGCCAATGTTGGGTCGCCAATGACCGCCGCATCGTTGGCCCCGTAGACGGCGAAGCTTAGGTTCTGGGTCGTGCCATCTGCAGAACTTACGGTGAAGGTATCGACTTCAGCTGCGCTGGCACCCAGAAGCTGTACTGCGCTGTTGTCGACCGTATACGTGTAGCTGCCGCTGGCGAGCAGCGCCAAACTGCCTAGTGCGCCGCTAAGCGTAACGGGATTGAAGGCTTCTTGCGAAGCTCCATCTGCGTCCGTGATCGGGATGATGCCTTGTGCGTTCAGATTGCCGTATGTGTCGACCAGAACGTCTTCGGTCACTGTCGCCACGCTGGGCGCGCCGATCACCGCGGCATCCGGCGCCGGCGTCAAATTGAAGCTCAGCGTCGTAAGCTGGGAGTAGCCGGCGTGTCCGTCGGTCACCTGATAGCTCAGGGTGACCGGGCCGTTGTAGTCCGGGGTTGGGGTAATCGTGTAGGTGCCGTTGCCGTTATTGGTTACGGTGCCATGATCGGCAGAAAGGCCGCTTACTGAAAGAACGTCACCACTATTTCCATCGGTGAAACCGGCAAGCAAGTGTTCCGAACTGACCGTATAGGGCAGATCTTCGGTGCCGCCGATCAGTGCGGCCGGCGTGCCCGTCAGTGCGGGTGCAAAGTTTTCGGTGACCAGGCTGATGCCAATGCCGTAAGCGCTGGACGTGCTCGAATTGCCGGCTGTATCCGTAGCCGTCACGGTAAAGCTGTGTTGCGCTTCCGCGAGCGCAGTCACGGGCGTGAATGTCCAATCCCCGTTACCGTCAGCCAGGGTCGTGCCCAGGAGAGTCGAGCCGTCAAATACATTGACCGTGCTGCCGGCTTCGGCTTGCCCTGAGAGCTTCGGCTGCTGGTCATCGGTCACATCTCCGATAGCGACTGGGCCGATTGTTCCAACACTGTCATACACCTCAGTGATCGTGGGTGTCGCAATGCTTGTGTCCAGCGTTAAGTCGAGCGTCGCCGGCGCCGAGGTGTTGCCCGCCGCGTCGGTTTGCTGCACCAGCACCGATTTCGTACCATCACCGCTTAGCGTAAGGCTAGAGCCAGTGCCGTTCACCCAGGTCGTGCCATTGTCCGTGCTGTATTGCCAGCTCGCTCCGGCTTCCAGGCCGCCGACGTTCACCGTGCCCACACTGGTGATACCGTCAGTTCCCAGGATGCCCGTGTCGCTCGCCAGCGTCAGCAAGGGCATCGTGACCGTCGCATCCAGCACCACAGTAGTCGAGGCACTGACCGAATTGCCCGCCGCATCGGTTCCGCTCACGCTCACCGTCAGCGGTCCATCGGTAAGGCTGGTTAGGCCGAAATCGCCGGTCCAGGCTCCGCCCGGACCTACCATGGCCGTACCCGTCACACTACTCGTTCCGCCAGTCACGGAGATCGTCAGCCAGATACCCTCTTCCACGCCCTCGGTTGTGCCGCTGATCGTGACGTCCGTCTTCTCGCTGGCGTTGATGATCCCGTCGGTCGCGATAGGCATGCTCAGGGTGATTGACGCAACGCTGTCCTTGTTAAGTTCCGTTGTGGCGCTGGCGAGGTTGCCGGCCACATCGGTCCCGCTCACACTGACCGTCAGTAATCCTTCATTCAAACCGCTAAAATCCAGCCCGGTTGCGCTCCACGACCCGTCCGAAACGACCGTCGCGGTGCCGGTCACCGTTGCCGATCCATCGCTCACGGATATGGTCAGGGGGCGGCCAGCCTCAACGTCGGTGGTGCCGCCGCTGATCGTGACATTCGTTTGTTCGCTCGCGTTGATGATCCCGTCGCCCATGATCGGGGTGACCAGCATCGCCGCGGCAGCAGTGTCCACCGTCATCGTTTTGGCAGCCGAAGATCCACTGAGATTGCCAGCCACGTCGGTCTGCGTGGCGGTGAAGCTGTGTGCGCCGGCGGACAAGCTGGTGACGTTCAGGCTCCAAGCACCTGTAGCCGCATTCGCCGTAACCGTACCGAGCGACAATGCGCCGTCATACACATGAACCGCGGCGCCCTTCTCTGCGGTTCCAGACAGAGTGGCGTTGATCGCATTGGTAATTTTGTCGGTGCTGCTCACGCCCGAATCGGCAAACACGGCGTTCAGACTCGGCGCCAGGGCAACAGTGTCTACGGTCATCGAGCTCACCGTCGAGGCGCCGCTCGAGTTACCCGCAAGGTCGGTCTGCGCCGCCGAGAAATTGTGCGTCCCGTTGGCGAGGCCAGACTTGGTCAAGCTCCATGCACCATCCGCGTTGGCCGTGACCGTACCGATCAACGTAGCGCCGTCGTACACCTTTACCGTAGCACCCTTCTCGGCATCTCCGGAAAGCGTCGCAGTAGTCGCGTTGGTGATCGCATCGGTGAGGCTGATGCCGGATTCGTCGTAGGCAAGGCTAAGACTCGGTGCCGCAACCGTGGTGTCCAGCACGTAGGAATGCGAAGCACCGGCCAGGATCGTGCCGTGGGAATCGATAGTGCGCGTAATAATCTGGGTGCCGGATCCGGGTATGAGCGTTATCCCAGTTGCGCTCCAGGTGGAGCCCCCGGTTATATTCGCGGTGACCCAGGTATTTCCGTCGGCGGAAACCTCGATAATGTCACCGGTGTGCAGGGTGCCGCCGAAGGTGCCGGTAACTGTTTGCAGTGCCTGCGAGGTTACAAAGTCGGAGTTGCTGACCCCAGTATCGTCGCTGAGCAGAGTAACAGCAGTTACCCTAAGGCTCGGATGAAATTGGCCGTCCTTGTACTCGCCATCCGCAAACCGCAGCACTTCGACATTCTTCAGCACATCGACGCCGTCGGGCGCACTCGAGCGCAAATCATGCACCGTCATCGCGCTGTGGTCGTCGTCATCGTCTCCTTGGTGCCCGCCGTCACGACTCAGCGTGAGCTTGTAGTCGCTGAAATTGCCGCTGTACACGGCAACGTCTATGCCTTTGCCGCCGTCGATGTTGTCATTGCCGGCGCCGCCGGTGATGATGTCGTCGCCCTTGCCGCCTTCGATGTTGTCGTTACCCGAACCAGCATCGATGGTGTCGTTGCCATCACCGCCGTCAATTTTGTCGTTACCACCGAGGCCGAAAATCGTGTCATCGCCGGATGTTCCGGTCAGGTCGTCCTTTTTGTCGGTACCGGTAATTGGCTGCTGCACGGAAACTTGATGGTGACCGTGCTCATCCTGGCCATAGACGGCGCCGCTATGGTCGGAATGCTCATTCCGATCGTCGTCCCGGTCGTAGTTCCGACCGCGGTCTCGATCTTCCTGCTTGTCTGATTTTTTGGAGCTCATGGGCGTGCTCGGTATTGCATTTTGCAACAACTAAAGCGAAAGTCATGCCTGCTGGCGCAGCCCTGGACAAAAACCTTTGGCGCACCCTTGCTTAGAGTCTACGCAATCCTCAGCTTGTGACCAGTATTTTCTTGATAAATCATGATGATCGGATCAAAAAAACGTGACAAAGTGCCACATTTGACAAAGATTTTGCAATCGTCCAGCTGAGAATCAGTTGCAGCCTGGCCCAGGTTCCCAAATAGAGTTGTGTTCCCCGATGTCGTCTGGCGTCGGGCAATTTTGTTCACCGGCTTGTTTTCCGGGATTTTTCTTAATCGGCCCGCTTTTCGGCCGCATATGGCGCGCAAACCGTGTCCGTTCAGCCTAGGTTTGTCGAAGGAGGGGACAGTACTGTCGCGTGTCCGACAGGCTGTGGTCGCGCAGCCGGGCGGGGCGAGGCACCTAACCGGGTAGTTTCAGGAAGCTGACAATCTGCTCAGCGGCGTCCTCGGCGGAGGTCCGCGTCGTATCGATGCGGATTTCCGGATTCTCTGGCGTTTCGTAGGGGGAGTCGATGCCGGTGAACTCCTTGAGTTGGCCGGCCCGGGCCTTCTTGTACAAGCCTTTTGGATCGCGGGCTTCGGCTACGGCAATCGGCGTGTCGACAAATATTTCCACGAACTCGCCCGGACCCACGAGTTTTCGCGCCATGCCGCGCTCACGGCGAAACGGCGAAATGAAAGCGACCAGCACAATCAGCCCTGCATCGGCCATCAATCCGGCCACCTCGGCGATGCGACGTATGTTTTCCACGCGGTCGGCATCGGAGTAACCGAGGTCCCGGTTCAGACCGAGCCGGATGTTGTCGCCGTCGAGCAGGTAGGTATGTTTGCCGAGCGCGTGCAGGCGCGCATCGACGAGGTTGGCGATGGTCGATTTTCCGGCGGCCGACAAGCCGGTAAACCACAGGATCTTTGGTTCCTGGCGCTTGAGTTCGGCGCGGGCTTTGCGGTCGATGTCCATCGGCCGCGGTTCAGGACGGATCGTCGATAGCGATGAGCAACTTCTTTTCCAGTAGTTGCTGCACCAGTTTTTCTAGGTCCGTCCTAAGCTGGCGTTCTTCCACCTCGAACTCCTGCAACAGCAGCGGGATGATGGTTTCGGTCGACTGCTGCTCGGCGAGCAGATGCCAGACGCGCGTTCCGACCGGATTGAGGCCGAAATAGGTGTTCGTGTTCATGTCCAGGAGTATCGCTTCACCGGCGAGGTCTCGCAGCACCACCTCATCTGAAACAGCCAGTCGCATAGCGGAGCCTCAGCCCTGTCCAAGGTCCTGCAGGATCAGCTCGCGCGCTGCCGGGAGTAGCTTCAGGTCATCGGGCAGGCGCAGGCGCCTGACCGGTACTTCCCTCGCGACCCGCTCCAGCACGCGCATCTGCCGCAGGATCATGGTCTGATCGGTCAGGTCGAGGCGAAAGGTATAGGAGAGCAGTTCCACCAGCGCGTCCCGGATCGAAAGTGGCTCTATCTGCGGTTGTCCGGCCGGCCCGCCCGCGTCACTCCTGCGCAAGGAGTAGATGCGGCGCAGCGGAAGAAAATCGCGGGTCGCGGAGTCGGATGCGTGCGTGGAAACGCGCCGTTTGTCGTTGTAGTGGGATACCGGTGGCGTCGATCGCCGGTTTCCGAAAAACGTCCCCCGGCTGTCATCCCAAAGGCGCAGTCCGGGGTAGGCGGGCTGAACCAGGATGGAATCGGGATCGTCCTTCAGCACCAGGCAGTCGTCACAAAGTATCGGATAACCGAGCACATGAAAAGCCGAGGCCAGCGTGGATTTGCCCTGGCCGGACATGCCTATGAATGCGCAGGCGCCTTGCGCGGTAGCGATTGCGGATGCGTGCAGCGCCTCCGTCCCGCGCAGGTTCAGCAAGGGCGGGATGACCTGGTCGAGAAACAGATGCCTGATGGTCTCGGGCGGCGTCCCGGGCGGTGCGATACAGCTTACGCGCCGGCCGGAGGGATCGACCAGGAAGTCGGCGATGTTGGTAAAGTGCAGGCGGTAGCCTTGCGAAGTTTTGGTGCAGGTCATCCAGGGCGTGCCGTCGGGCTCTTCGACAGTCATGACGACTTGTCCGCTATTGTGCAGGGAAATGTCGCCCCCGATCTCGAATTCCATGTCGGGGTAATACTCGCCCTTGCTCTTGGGCAGGGCGCGCAATTCCGGAAACGGAACGCTGCTGCTGATCTGCATTCCGCACACGCGATAGCGCTTGTGTTGGGGCATGGGCTTACTCACCGTAGCGGGTGATGACCTCGGCAGCGAAAACCGCAGCTTCGGTCCGTGTCGGGAACAAGTCCGGATGAGCGAGCAGCACGCCGTCTTCGATCTGCCTGAGCGTGTGTTTGCCGTCGCACAGTTGCAGAACCGTCTGCCTGGCTTTGCCCCAGATGGACATCACCGGTATGGAATCCGGGTTGGTATGCGCGAGGTCTTCCCGGCTTATCAGCATGCCCTTAAGAGTGGAATGGGTGAACCGGGCGATCGGGTTCACGCCCTGCTCGCCACCCCTGGACGAGTGAACTTCCACTTTCCAGGTGACGATCGTGTCCTGCGGAAGTATCGAGAAGGACAGCGTTACGCTGTCGCCGGGTGCGACGGCGACCGGCTGGGCAATCGGAAAAAACACGTTGCGGCGTTTGATCCGCCGCTGGGCCAGGGGCGAATTGCTCATTTCCACGTTCGCCGACAATTGCGCGGAAAACCAGCCGCCGATTCCGTGCAGCGTTCCGGCGCGCTTAACCTGGATGGTCTTGCAAAACGTTATCGACTTTGCGCCATGTGCCAGCGCATCGAGCGAGACCGCGTTCGCCGGGTCGCCGAGCAGTTGTCTCGCCTGCAGATGAACCGGGTAGCCGGTATTTTCCGCAATTTTCCGCGCGGGTTCGAATCCGAATCCGGCCGGGTGATGGCTCCAGAAGTCGACTTTCTTCCATTGCGCGCTGTGCTCGACCAGTGCCACCCACAGATCGATGCGCGCGGGAATCGTTCTGCCCGAGGGTTTCAGGAAGCGGCGCTTTGCATCGGCAAAATATTCGAGCACACCTGCCTCGAAGCCGAAGCGCCCGATTTGATCGGCAACGACCAGGTCCACCGGTTCGGGCAGAACCGTCCGCGTGGACATGCCCTTTAGGACGGTGACCCGGTCATCGAAGTGATTGGCAAGCGCGACATCCCGCGCCAGTTGCGCCATGCCGCCTCCGTCGATTGAATAGACGCGCTTTGCGCCCGCCTGACAGGCGAGCAAGCCGAGGATGCCTGTACCGGAACCGAGGTCCAGGACTACGTCACCCGGCTTTACAGTGTCATTGATCGCCTGGCGAAATGCCGAGATGCGCACCCGGTCTTCTAGGTATTGGCGGTGCTCATCTACAACCAGGGACAAGCCGCTCTCCTTTGCGATGAGGCGCGCATGCCCGGTGGTTCACAAACACGTCCCCATCTGTTGCAGCGTATTGGCGCCGTCATTCTTTCGCGTGAAGGTTCCCTGCGTGAGTTTGGCGATGTTGCCGTATTCAACGAGCATGGGTGCAAGGTAGGGCTTCTTGGAGCTTGTATTGATCCCAGGCTGCGCCTTGCTGTCGGAATCCGGAATCATCTTGTCGCCTTGATGCTGTTTCATGGTTTTCTCCTTGCGGCCAGGACCTGGCTCGGGCCCGAGTGCAGCGCTTAAACGTGTGGGCATCTAGCGCGAAGAGCACGCCCGATTTAGGAAAAGTATTTTATACCAAAGATCGATGCCATATACCCGCCACGGCTGGTGGGTGTAATCAGAGTATTCTTCGTCATTCCGGGCATAGAGTTCCAGCATATGCCGATAAGTCGCCCGAACCTGGTCGGGGACCACCCAATCTTTGGAGTAAACGCCAAGCGAATCGAGCAAGGATACCCCGCCTTGGGCGAGGAAAGCCCTGGCCCAGGCATGGGAAAACTCCGCCTTGCTCAAGCGCTGCCCCACGCTCTCCGGCAGCAATTCGCGCATGGCCTGGCGCAATAGGTACTTGGGTTGATCCATACGCCAAAGCTGCTCTTGTGGCAGCGCCAGGGCAAACTCGATGATGCGCCGGTCATGGAAGGGGTGGCGCGCCTCGAAACGGGATTCTGCCGCCGATCGGTCGTCATATTCCAAAGAGTGAACCAGGAAACCGCTGTTCAACCAGCGATACTGGTCGCGCTGCGTGTTGCCGGAAAATTTGTGCAAATCGGGTTTGCGCTGCAGCCGCTCGCGCAAATGTATCCGGCGCGCAAATTGCGGGTTGATCCACTTCGGGACCCCTTTGCGCCGCAGCGCCCAGCGAACCAGCCGAAGTGCCTTGGGCGAAAGCAGGCGCAGATAGTCGCTTCTCAACTCGAAGAGTAAGGTGGCGACGGTATTCCCGTTTCCGGGCGGCTGCGCGTCGACGCGAGCGCGGTGTAGTAATTCGAGAATTTTGAAGCGGTGCAAAAGCTCGGCGTATCCAATCTCACTGCCGCTCAGCCAATCGTCGCCTCCGGCACCGGTAAGCATGACGCGAATATTTCGATCCCTTGCCAGAAACCTGATGGCATTCCACATGTAGTTGCCGGGATAGCCGGGGAAATCCCGATGTCGCCGCACGTAGTCCTCGTGGCAGGATGCGCCCGGCTCATAGGAACGCAGATAGTTGACCTTGACGCCCGACTTTCTGACTACGTCCTCGATGTAGCCGCTTTCGTCGCAGGCCAATCCGGGAAATACCAGCGAAAATGCTTCCACATTCTTGTTCGCAATTTTGCCTTCGCGCTGCAGCGACATGATCAGGCTTACCACAGAGGAAGAGTCCAGCCCGCCGCTCAAGTCCGAGCCGACGCTGCCATGGCTGCGCAAACGGCAGCGTACAGCTTCGGTGAAGATTTCCAGGAAATGCTCGGCATACTGCGCGTCGCTGCGATAGCGGATCGCGCGAGCCGGATCGGCGTCCCAGTAGCGTCTCGTTTGCAGCTTTCCTTCTTGCACGCGCAGGCAATGCGCGGGCGGCAGGCGCAATATGCCTTGATACAAGGTCTCTTCGCGGCTGGTAATCGCGTTGGCAAGGTATTCGCCGATCATGCCTTCGTTCGGCTCGCACGGTATGTCTGCGCCTTCGAAGAGTTGCCGGAGTTCCGATCCAAAGATGAAACTGCGCTGGTCGGCGTAGTAATAGAACGGCTTGACGCCCAGGACATCGCGGGCGCAGAAGAGTTTGCGCTTGCGACCATCCCAGACCGCGAATGCGAAGTCGCCCAGGATGTGTTGCGGACAGTCTTCACCCCAGCATTCGTAGGCGCGCAAGACGAGCTCGGCATCGGTATCGGCTTTTAGCACCAGTCCTTTGCTTTGCAGCGCGGCGCGCAATTCGTCGCGGTTGTCCACGCGGCCCTCCAAGCTGAGGCAAAGCGCGCTGGCTACATCGTACAGCGGTTGAATCTCAAGAAACGATTCGGCCGTGGTGTGGAGCATCACATGGCCCAGGCCGGTCGGACCGTCGATCCAGCAGCCCAGGCCGTCCGGGCCGCGATACGCAATCGCGTCGGTCATGCGCTGCAGACGCGCAGGGTCTACCGGGCGGCCATCGAGATTGCAGATGCCGGCGATTCCGCTCATGGGTCCTCGGCAGGGAAACCGACTGCGACGCTCAGCAGGAGGGCTGTTTCGCGCGGGTAGGCAGGGCTGCGTAGCGCTCCAATACGTCCGCGTTGTCGTTTAGCGGCAGTCCCTCGAATTCGAGCCAGGCATGCGCGGCCAGGCTGCCGTCGGCCAGCTTGGACACGCCCAGCCGGATCTCGGTCGAGGTGCCGCGATGGCGAAGCAGCTGCCAGAGCGCCAGCGATCGCGCGAGGCAGCGAACCCGCAGCCGCGCAGCGGCGGCATCGACCAGCCGTGCGAGTTCCGCCGGCGCGAGCGCGGCGGCTGCGCCGTCCGCGCGCGGCCCCAGGCGCTCGAGCATTGCCCGGGTACGCGCCATGCCGAACGCGCGCAGCGACAATGCCACTGTCGGCAGCAGAAGAAAACTATGCAGGACGACCGCGCGCCCGGCTGAATTCAAGGCGAGAAATTTTCGCAGCCGTCTCATGAAGCGGCCTCTTTCTCCAGCAGTCCGGCGGCAATCAGATCGGCAGCCACCGACTTCACGTCGGTCCGGAGCTGTTCGCGCTCGACCTCGAATTCGGTCAGCATGCGCTCGACGATTTCCTCCAGCGTCGCTGTGTTCTCGGCAAGCTGCATCAGGCGTGCGCCGACCGGATTCAGTCCGTAGTAGCTTTCCGCATCCAGGTTCAGCAACACTAGCTCTTCGCCCACCAGGCGCATCAGCACGCGCTCGGGCACGCGTACGCGCGTGTCAAGTTGCGGCAGTTCCCGTGCAAGCTCGTTTGCCATGTTGCCTGTATCCTGCATCTAAGTGATCATTCTACTACCGGCGCCGCTGTCGGCGCGCAGCGGGAAAAATCGTGCATATGCATAATGCCTCAATCCAGGTTGAAGGTCTGCGGGTCGAACGCCTGAGTTCCAGCGCCCGCGCCCTGCTCGGATTTCTTCAGGCTGACGGCGGGCCGGGGGCGGAGGCGCGCGCGCGCGCGTTGTCGCCGCCAGCCTGGGAGGCTGTGTTCGCGCTTGCACTGAAGCACAACGTCGCCCCGCTGCTGCAGCGCGCCTTGCGCGCCGGAAATGCGCTCGCAGGCCTTCCCGAGCCGGTGCAAGCCCGCCTGGAGGAGGCGCGCCGGGCAACGGCCCTGGACAATCTGCGCAACTACGGCCAGTTCCGGCAGATCGCGCGGGCTTTGCACGAAAAAAAAATACCGCTTATTGCGCTCAAGGGCTTGCATCTCGCCGAACTCGTTTATCGCGATATCAGCCGTCGGCCGATGAGTGATCTGGATATTCTGCTTCCCCAAGCGCAGGTCGAGGAGGCGATTGCGGTACTGGCGGCATTGGATTATGAGCGGGAACCATCCCCGCCGAACGGATACGAAATCAAGCTGAACCATCGCCGCCTGAATATCCTGGTCGAGGTGCATTGGACCCTGGGCACGCAGGGCGAGCACTACACCCCGCCCATTGAAGACATCTGGCGCAGCGCCCAAGCGGCGAAGCTCGGTGATGCGGATGCGCTGGTCATGTCGCCTGAATTCCTGCTGCTGCACGTCTGCGCCCACCTGGCAAATCACCATCTGTTCGCGCTGGACTTTCGCGCGCTATGCGATATCGCGGAAATCCTGCGCGGCCACCCGGCGCTCGATTGGAAGCTCGTGATCGAGCAAGGCCGGCGCCACGGCTGGGGACGCGGTGTTGCTGTGGCGCTGCTCCTCGCGCGTGACCACGTCGGTGCTGACGTAGCAGAGGTAGTGCTCACCGCAATCGGCGATGACACACTAGTCCCGGAACGGCTGGCCGACGCACTTGAGCAATTGGCGAGCTTTCCAGAGATCTCATACGACCTGCGCTTCGCACCTAATCTCACGGCGCTGCAGAGCCCGATAGGCTGGCCGGCGAAAATCGCAATGCTCTGGAAAAGGATATTCGTGCCGCGCGCCGAACTGGCGGCGATTTACGGTGTCTCGGAACACGCGGCGAGCACCAACCTATATTACGCCGTCAGGCTGCGCGACCTGGTTCGCCGCTATGCGGCGGGTGCGCGTGAACTGAGCCTCTCCGGTCCGCAGCTCGCGGCGAACACGGCGCGCAACGCGCGGCTCGCGCGCTGGATTAACGGCGCCTGAGTGGCGGTTTTTCATAGAGCTATACTATTGCGGGGTGTTGCGCAGAGGCGCCTGAGGCGCGTTCCAGTCGCGCTCAACTGCGGCCGGAGCGGCGGTCTTTACGGCGTTTTGACCGGAGCGGGCGAGCCCGAGCGTTGCAAGCCGACCGGTTTGTCGGGCAGGATGCCGACGAGAACCATGGCGTCGCGGCCTTCCAGGCCGTATTTGTCGATCGCGCGGACTTTCAGCACATAACTTCCCGCTTTGAGACCGGAGAAACTCACTTCCGGCCGCGACAGCAGGGCTGCGCCGAACATTTGCTGAAACTCGGCATCCGCGGCAAGCCAGACGCGATAGCTGACCGCGCCCTCCAGCGGCGGGAAACTCAGGCGCAAGGCGGGCGCTTGCTGAAACACCGGTTCCTGCGGCAGCGCGGGCGCATCGAGCAGGCGTACCGGTGCGATGGGCTTGCGGCTCTCGTCGACGATGGAGCCGTAACCTTCCGAAATTGGCACCGCGTCAGCCGGCTGGCCGGGGCCTGCATTCGGCGGCAATCCGGCAAACGCGATCGTGCCTTCGATGACTTCGCTGCGCGTGCCGCGCGCATCCGCGCCTACCCTGAATTCGGTGCCGCGTACCGCGGCCGAGGCAAAGCCGGTGCGGATTTCAAAGCGGGATGCTTTCGCCGCGCCGGGATTGAATTTGACCTCGGCCTGCCCGGACGGCAATTGAATCCGCGTTTCCGTGGCGTCCGATCCGGGCAGGCGCCTTACGCGCTCCAAATTAAGATTGCTGCGCGATTGCAGGCGCAGGGTCGATCCATCGACCAGCTGGACGGTCACATAGCCGTTTTCCTCTGTATTGATCGTCTCGCCTTCGCGCAAACGATCGCCCGCCGCGATCAGGGTGATGTCCGATTTCCGCGCTCGTCCGCTGACGCTGACGACCGTCACCTCAGCCGGTTTTTCGCGCAGTAAAGACGCCGGTATCGCGAGCCTGTTGCCGGGCACCAGCCGATCGGGGTTTTCGATCTTATTGTGCCGCTGCAGCTCCGCCCAGCGCTTCGGGTCGGCCAGCCATTGCTGGGCCAGGCCCGTGAGTGTGTCGCCCTGCTTGACGGTCACTTCAAAATCGGGGCTGCCCGAGTCCGATGCGGACCGGCTGGCCGGTGCAAACGCGAGCAGCGCCGCGAGCAGCGTGCAGCGAAGCACGACTTTCAGCAAACCGAAGTGCCACATTGTTGTTGATCTCCCAAGCGTGGTTCAATTATTGTCCCGCGGCTAGCGCCAGCGGCAAGGCAAAACGGAATTCCGAGCCGGCGCCGGGTTTGCTCGACACGCTCATGCGCCCGTCGTGGCGCTCGACCACGGTTTTCACAAAAGCGAGCCCGAGCCCTATGCCTTTTTCCCGCGGCTGGCCCATGGTGGAAAAACGCGCAAAGCGCTCGAACAGGCGCTTCTGGTCTTTTTCGCTGATGCCATATCCCTGATCGCGCACAGTGCAGCGCGCTTCCTTGTCTTCGATTGTAACGGACACCATGACGGTCGTATCCGGCGGGCTGTACTTTAGCGCATTGTTGGAGAGGTTCACGATTGCGCGCAGCAGCAGCCCGCGGTCGGCGCGCACCGGCACCGCGCCGCTGCCCGAGAAATCGACCCGGATGGATTTTGCTTCGGCCTGCGCTTTCACCGCTTCGACCGCCGCGCGCGCGATCTCGCACAGGTCGCAGTCGGTGAGCTGATACGCCTGCGTTTCGACGCGCGAAAGCTGCACGAACTGGTCGGCCAGCTCGATGGTCGAGCGCGCGTAGGCCTCGATTTTTTCGAGCGCGGACGCGGCCGGATAGTTCTGCGGATCGAGGCCGTGCAGCTCCACCACCGCTAGGATCGACGCCTGTGGCGAGCGGATGTCATGGCTTAGAAACGCGAGCGTTTCGTCGCGCCGGCGCTGTGCCTCGCGGATCGCCGTAAGGTCCACCAGAGTGACGATCAGGCCGACGGCCTGATTTTCATTGTTCAGCGTAGGTGCGCCGTGCAGCTGCAGACTGCGGCCCTGGGCGTCCTTGAACTCGATTTCGGTGCGGTCTTTCTCGCGCAGCGCGCGGCGTGCATTGTCCCACAGCGAGATCTCCTCCGGCGCGAGCTGTTGGAACATTGCGGCCAAGGCCTGTCCGCGCAATGCCTCGTGCCCCTCCGTACCGAACAGGCTCGCGGCGAGCCGGTTCGCAATCAGCACGCGCTCGTCGGGGCCGGTGACCAGGGTTGCGATGGGCAGGCTGTCCAGGCTGTCGGCAATGAAGCGCCGCGCTGCGCGCAAGCGCTCGGCGGCCTTGCGCACCGCCGCGATCTGGCGGCCCAACACGTCGGAAAAGCGCCCCCTCAGTGGCGCGGGCGCCTCCGGGACGATCGCGGGCTCGCGCTCCAGTTGCTCGAACTGGTCGCCGAGAAAGCGCACCACCGCTTCTAGCCTGCGCCAGCTCCATAGCGGGTAGGCCACGATGAGAATCACGCTTGCCGCAGCGGGCGGGAACCAGACCTGCGCGTAGGCGAGCAGCGCCGCCGAAGCGGCGAGGGTCGCGGCGAGCAGTGCGGCTACCAGTAACAGCAGCAGGCGCGGCGCGAGCATGACGAAGCCGATCAGCGCGGCTGTAACGGGGAGCAAGGTGAACAGGGCGTTCGCGGCCGGCGACGCAAACACCGTGGTGCGCCCGCGCAGCAAGGCGTTGAGTGCCTGCGCCTGCACTTCCACCCCCGCCATCAGCTCGGAATGCCCGGTTACCGGTGTGGGGTAGGCATCGCCCAGGCCGGTCGCCGTTGCGCCGACGAGCACGAATTTGTTTGCCAGCGCGGCGCTTTCTGGCGCGCCCCTGAGCAGTGCCAGCGCCGGCACGCGCTTGATCGTTCCGGGCGGTCCGGCAAAATCGATGTGCACGCGATAGTCGCGCAGCCATAGATCCGCCGGCGTCGGACCCGGCGGCCGGCGCTCTCCGGGCAAAGCGTGCTCGCCGAGCGCACCCGCGCCCAGCGCGAGGCTGAACGCCGGCCATTGTCTGCCGGAAAATCCTTCCCGCAAGAAAATGCTTCGAACCGCGCCGTCGCTGTCGGGTTCGACATGCACATGAGCAAGACGCACGCCTGTATCGAGGAAGGGCTGCGCGGGGACGAGCAGCTGTGGCACCGGGCCGCCGCGGGCCTGCGCCGCCACCGGCAACACCACGCCCGGGGTCGCCTTCAGAACCGCGGCAAGCGCGGCATCCCCCTTGGGGTCGCGTTCGTCGAGTTCGGACAGGATCACGTCGACGCCGATTGCGCGCGGATGCGTCGCCGCAATGCGATCGACCAGCGTCGCCAGAACGGCTCTGCGCCAGGGCCAGCGGCCGATGGCGGCGATGCTCTCATCGTCGATCGCGACGATCACGATGTCTTCGGGCGCAGGGCGGGCGCGCATGGATTGCAGCGCGTCGTAAAGGACGAGATCGCTGCGCCCCAGCCCGACTGCGGCGCCCAGAACGATCGCCAGGGTCGAAAGCAATATCGACAGCACCGACCATTCGAGAAACGCCCTGCGCGGCAACCAGCCGCGTTTGACCTGTATTGTGGTCAAGCTTCGGCTCTGTCGTGATAAAGCGATATCCACGCAAACGCCAGGACGAGCATGAAAGTCAGCGCGTTTGCCGGTATTTGCAGATTGAAATCCACGGCGCTGTGTATCATCAGCGCAATAATGCCCATCATGGCGGCGAAGGACAGGCCGCGCATCAGCGGGTCACGGCGCAGGTACTGTGCGCGCAACGCCGCCGCGAACGACATCGCCACCATCAACCCGAGCAGCGACAGTCCGAGAACGCCGGTTTCGGTGGCGAATTCGAGATAGTCGTTGTGTGCATGAGCATAAGACACCGCAGTACCATCCTCGCTGTAGCGCGGAAACACCACCGCGAACGAACCCAAGCCCGATCCGAACACGGGGTAATCCTTCCACATATTGAGGGCGTAGCCGGCGACTTCGTCGCGGTCCTCGGTTTGCACATTGGTCTGGGCGATTCTCTCGACCACACGCTGCGTGCCGAAATAGGTGCCGACTATAAACACGTCGATCGCGACCAGGCTGATGAGCAGGATGACCATGGATTTGGTCGCCCGTTTCGCCAGCAGCAGCCCGAACGCCCCGGTAATAAGCATGCTGATGAAGAACGAACTGTTGCCCATGCGCGAGCGCGTCAGCACCAGGGCGACCACCATGAGCACCAGTCCGAGACGCAAGGCCATTTTCGGGGTAATGACCCACTGCAGCAGATTGTGAAAAAAACGGCCCCAGGATTGGTGCTGTTCACCGGAAAGGCTGGCGATAAGCACGCCGATCCCGACGGACAGGCACATGGTGAGATAGCCGGCATAGTGGTTGCGATTGACGAAGGTGCCGGTTGCCAGGTCGCCCAGGCTTTGCAGACTGGTCATGCCGCCATACAGGGCCTGCAATACGCCTGATGCGATTACCGTATAGGCGGCGTAGCGTATCCGGTCGCGATCACGTAACAGGATCAGGCTCAATGCAAAAAACGCAATGTATGCCGTGCTCTTGCAGGCGCCCTCCAGTGTGGCATAGGCATCGAGCGTCAGCGGTACCATGCCTATTGCGGCGGGAGCGGCCGCCGCAGTATGCCAGCGGGCAGCCTGCGGCGAGATCAGCTTCAGAATTTCAATAGGTAGGGGTAGCAGCTGAAGCCAGACGTAGACCAGCCAAAGTACGCCGCATAGCAACATCGGCCCGGATTCCCGCAATATATGCGGATAAGAATATCTGCCGCGGATGAACCCAACCAGCCACCAGAGCGCAAGCGCCAATGCCCACGATGCGAGCAATGCCCAGGACCAGGAGCGGTTGCTACCCAGCGGAATGGGCGCCCAGACGAGCAATGCCAGATAGAAGGCGAAGATCCAACGGCTGCCGTCGGTTCTTCGGTGCACGGCTACCCCGAAAAAGAAAAGGCCCGGCAACTTGCGCTACCGGGTCTGACTTGAAAACGTGCTTTTTTGAGCACCTAAAATTTGCTTTGTGGGCTGCTGGCTAGAATGCCGCCTCCTGCGCCTGGCGTTACCGTAGGAACGGTCGGCACCACCGCTGGTGGGGGCGGGGGTGCCGACGTGGCTGCCTGCGCCAGCGCCGTACCAGCGCCCGTGGCCGGCAAGGTTTCCAGCAGGGCCGCGAACACTTTCGACGCAACCGCCTCGCTGGCGGCAGCGGCTTCCTTGATTGCCAGGTTAGCCAGTTCTGTGGCCGCCTGCGCTTCT